>CAYTWJ010000069.1:0-11485 GCA_964442055.1 uncultured Rhodospirillaceae bacterium
CCGCGCCATCGGGCCGAGTTCGGCCCGGGTGCCGCCGTAGAACGGCCCGGTGCAGAGGATGCGCCCGTCGCCCAGCGCGCCGACGCGGAAGGTGGCGCGGAGCGGCGGGTCGCCCTTGAAGGCCTTGCCGCCGAGGTCGAGCGTGACCTCCGCCCCCTCGCCCGCCGCGTGCGCCGCCGCCGCCGCGTCGGGGTCGGTCAGCAGGCCGAGCGCCGCGCCTTGCGCCCCGGCCGCGACCAGGGCGGCGAGGAGCCCGGTGGTGTCGGAGGTGGCGCCGGCGCCGGAATTGTCCTGCACGTCGGCAAGCACGATCGGCCGGCTCGCCGTCGCCGCGCGGCGCATGGCCTCGGCGACCGCCACCGCCGGCGCGAGCATCGGCACCGAGAACTCGGCCTCGCGGGAGAGAATCGCTTCGAGCACGGTGTCGGCGGCGCGCCCCGCCGCCGCCGCGCTGTCGGCATAGGCGATCACCGCCGGCCCGCATTCCCTGATGTCGGCAGGCGGGAAGCCGGTCGCGAACGAGACGCTCGACACCTGCTCGCTCTCCAGCCGCCCGACCAGCTCGTAGATGCCCTTGGCCGGCTCGATCATCGTGCATTGCGCGGTCAGCGGCATCAGGAAGGGAACGCGGCGGAAGGCGCAATGCTGGCGCGGCCAGCCGTAGAGCAGCCGGTGCAGGTGGCGGGCGGCGCGCCCGCCGGTCGCCGCCATGTCGAGATGCGGATAGGTGCGGTAGGCGATCAGCGCGGTGGCGTGGCGCACCATCGCCTCGGTGACGTTGGCGTGCAGATCGAGGCTCACCACCACCGGCATCTCGCTGCCCACCACCCGGCGTACCCGCGCCAGCAGCTCGCCCTCGCCGTCCTCGAGATGCTCGGTGACCATGGCGCCGTGCAGGTCGAGATAGACCGCATTGTAGCTGCCCGTAGCCGCCCTCAAGCCGTCGACGATCTCGCCGGCGACGCGTTCGTAAGCGTCCTCGGTGACGTGCGCAGAGGGCACCGCCGCCGTCCACAGGATCGGCACCAGGTCGAGGCCGAGCGCGTTGGCCTCATGGATGAAGCCGCCGATCGGAATGTTCATCGGCGGGAAGGTGCCGAACAGGGCCGCGCCGCGAGTGAGCGGCGGCCAGCCCTCGCCCCGCTCGAAATGCTCCCAGGTCGCCTTCTGGGGGGCGAAGGTGTTGGTCTCGTGATGGAAGCCGGCGATGGCGACGCGCATGGCAGGCGGCTTTCGGCCGCCGGCTCTCAGCCGATGGCTGAGAGCCGATGGCTCACGGCTTCAGATATCCGCATAGCAGTGCGTCTCGGCCTTGCCGCCGGGATGGGTGACGGCGCCCTTCTCGGCGTCGCCGACGGTCTGCGCGTACTTCCACAGCGCGCCCGACTGGTAGTCGTGCTTGCGCGGCTTCCACTGCTTCTTGCGCGCGGCCAGCTCGGCGTCGGAAAGCTCGACCTCGATCGTGCCCTTCACCGCGTCGATATTGATGATGTCGCCGTCCCGGAGCAGCGCGATCGGGCCGCCGACCGCCGCCTCGGGCCCGACATGGCCGATGCAGAAGCCGCGGGTACCGCCCGAGAAGCGGCCGTCGGTGATCAGCGCCACTTTCTCGCCGGCGCCCTGGCCGTAGAGGGCCGAGGTCGTCGAGAGCATCTCGCGCATGCCGGGGCCGCCGCGCGGGCCTTCGTAGCGGATCACCAGCACGTCGCCGTCCTTGTAGTCCTTGCGCTGCACGGCGTCGAAGCAGTCCTCCTCGCAGTCGAAGACGCGCGCCGGCCCGCGATGCTGCAGCCGGTGCATGCCGGCGATCTTCACGATCGCGCCCTGCGGCGCCAGGTTGCCCCTGAGGCCGACCACGCCGCCGGTCGGCGACAGCGGCGCCGAGCAGGGACGGATCACGTCCTGGTTCATCGGGAACGCGACGCCCTTGAGGTTCTCGGCCATGGTCTTGCCGGTGACGGTCAGGCAGTCGCCGTGCAGGTAGCCGCCGTCGAGCAGCGCCTTGAGCAGCACCTGCACGCCGCCGACCTCGAACATGTCCTTGGCGACGTAGCGGCCCCCCGGCTTCATGTCGGCGATATAGGGCGTCGAGCGGAAGATCTCGCAGACGTCGTGCAAGTCGAACTCTATGCCGCATTCGTGGGCGATCGCCGGCAGGTGCAGGCCGGCATTGGTCGAGCCGCCCGAGGCGGCGACGACGCGCGCCGCGTTCTCGAGGCTCTTGCGGGTGACGAGGTCGCGCGGCCGGATGCCGCGGCGGATCAGCTCCATCACCGCCTCGCCAGAGGCCTCGGCATAGGCGTCGCGGCTGTCGTAGGGCGCCGGCGCGCCGGCCGAGCCGGGCAGCGCCAGGCCGAGCGCCTCGGAGACGCAGGCCATGGTATTGGCGGTGAACTGGCCACCGCACGAGCCCGACGACGGGCAGGCAACGCATTCGAGCTCGTGCAGGTCGCCGTCCGACATCCGCCCGGCGGCGTGCATGCCGACGCCCTCGAAGACGTCGACCACGGTCACGTCCTTGCCGCGGAAGCGGCCGGGCAGGATGGAGCCGCCGTACATGAAGACCGAGGGCACGTTGAGGCGGACCATCGCCATCATCAGGCCGGGCAGCGACTTGTCGCAGCCGGCCAGGCCGACGATGGCGTCGTAGCAGTGGCCGCGCACGGTCAGCTCGACCGAATCGGCGATCACCTCGCGGCTGACCAGCGACGACTTCATGCCCTGGTGGCCCATGGCGATGCCGTCGGTGACGGTGATGGTGGTGAACTCGCGCGGCGTGCCGCCGGCGGCCTTGACCCCCTTCTTGACCGCCTGCGCCTGGCGCATCAGCGCGATGTTGCAGGGCGCCGCCTCGTTCCAGGTGGTGACCACGCCGACGAACGGCTGGTGGATCTCTTCCTCCTTCAGCCCCATGGCGTAATAGTACGAGCGGTGCGGCGCGCGCTCCGGCCCCTCGGTGACGTGGCGGCTGGGCAGGCGGCGCTTGTCGAAGGTGCGTGCGTCCATGACGGTCCTCGGGCGGTTCTCTTGGCAGACTGACAATTGGCGGCGGATTGCGCGCACCATAGCGATGCGGCACCGGCCTGCCTAGGGCCGAGGCGACCCCTCGCCCCTGGCCTCGGCGCAAATCAATGTCGCTTCCGAGAGAATTCTTTTATCCGTTTGAACAAACAAAGTTTTTTGACGGCGAGGCCGATCGGGGACCGCCGCATGCTCTCCGGCGGCACCATCAAGGCTTGCGCCGGTATTTCTCGGGCAACAGGTCCGCCACTGGCACGCGGGCAAGCCGGCCGTCGAGGTTGAGGATCGCCTCGGCCTTGGGGGCGAAATCGTTGAGCATCTCGCGGCAGATGCCGCACGGCGCCACCACCTGCGGCGTGCGGTGCGCCTCGCGCGGGCGCGGATGGCGGACAGAGACGATGCGCACGATATCCTCGGCCCCGTCGGCCAGCGCCCGGCCCACCGCCACCGCCTCGGCGCAGACCGAGGCGCGGCCGACATAGGTGTCGAGGTGCAAGCCGGCGTAGGTCTTGCCCGAGCGGGTGCGGACCACGGCGGCGATGTGGTGGCGGTTCTCGGCGTAGCGCCGGCCGATCAGCCGGGCCGCCGCGGCGACCAGTGCGCGGTCGCCGGCGGCCAGATTCTTCGCCCGCATCCCTCCTCCCGCCGCTTCCGCCTAGCCGAGCCGCCTGAGCGCCTCCTTGAGACGCGCGGCCGCCGCCGCCGCCCGCTCGTGGCGCTCGCGGTTCTCCTCGATGACGTGCTCGGGCGCCTTGGCGACGAAGTCGGCATCGCCGAGCTTGACGGCCATCTTCGCCGCCTCGTCCTCGGCCTTGGCGAGCTCGCGCCCGAGCCGCTCGCGTTCCTTGGCCAGATCGACAACTTCGGCCAGCGGCAAGGCAGCGATGGCCTCGTCGAGCACGATCTGCACGCTGCCCTTGGGCAGCGGCTCGTCGGTGCCGATCGCCTCGAGCCGCGCCAGGCGCGTGATCGCCTCGGCGTGGGCCGCCAGCCGGCGCTTGTTCGCCGCGCTGGCGTTGTTGAGCACCAGGCGGATCTTCGCCGCCGCCGGCACGTTCATCTCGGCGCGCACCGTGCGCACCTCGCCGATCAGGCGCACCACCCAGCCCATTTCGGCCGCCGCCTCGCGGTCGATGCGCCAGTCGGCATAGTCGGGCCAGGGCCGCCGGATCAGCATGTCCTTGTCGGGGCGGAGCAGCCCCGCCCACAGCTCCTCGGTGATGAAGGGCATGACCGGGTGCATGAGATGCACCAGCCGCTCGAGCACCCAGGCGCAGGCCGCGCGCGTCTCGCTCCGGGCATCGCCGTCGGCCCCGGCCAGCACCGGCTTGATGAACTCGAGGTACCAGTCGCAGAACGTCCCCCAGGTGAACTGGTAGAGCGCCGCCGCCGCATCGTTGAAGCGGTAGGCGTCGAGCGCCAGCGTCGCCGTCTCGGCCGCCTGCGCCAGCTCGCCGACGATCCAGCGGTTGACCACCAGGCGGCAGGAATCGGGGTCGAAGCCCGGCTTGTGGCGGCATTCGTTCATGTCGGCGAAGCGCGCCGCGTTCCACAGCTTGGTGCAGAAGTTGCGGTAGCCCTCGACGCGGCTCTCGGCGAGCTTGATGTCGCGGCCCTGCGCGGCCATCTCGGTCAGGGTGAAGCGCAGCGCGTCGGCGCCGTATTTGTCGATCAGGTCGAGGGGGTCCATGATGTTGCCCTTCGACTTCGACATTTTCTGGCCCTTCTCGTCGCGGACCAGGGCGTGGATGTAGACGGTGCGGAACGGCACTTCGCCCATGAAGTGCATGCCCATCATCACCATCCGCGCCACCCAGAAGAAGATGATGTCGAAGCCGGTAACCAGCACGTCGGTCGGGTAGTAGCGCTTGAGCTCGGCCGTCGGCTGCGGCCAGCCCAGCGTCGAGAACGGCCACAGCGCCGACGAGAACCAGGTGTCGAGCACGTCCTCGTCGCGGGTCAGCGGCACGTCGCGGCCGTAATGGGCGCGGGCGGCGGCCTTGGCCTCGTCCCCGGTCATCTCGACGAAGACGCGGCCGTCGGGTGCGTACCAGGCGGGGATCTGGTGGCCCCACCAGAGCTGGCGCGAGATGCACCAGGGCTGGATGTTGCGCATCCACTCGAAATAGGTCTTCTCCCACTGACGCGGCACGAAGACGATCTCGCCGCGCTCGACCGCCTCGATCGCCGGCTTGGCCAGGGTCGCCGCGTCGACGTACCACTGGTCGGTCAGCCAGGGCTCGATCACCACCTGCGAGCGGTCGCCGTGCGGCACGACGTGGACGTGCGGCTCGATCTTCTCGATCAGGCCCTCGGCCTCGAGCTCGCCCAGCACCTGGGAGCGGGCCTTGAAGCGCTCGAGGCCGCGGAACCGCTCGGGCACGTTCTCGTTGAGATGCGCGTGCCGGTCGAAGATGTTGACCATCGGCAAGTGGTGTCGCTTGCCGACCTCGAAGTCGTTGAAATCGTGCGCCGGGGTGATCTTGACCGCGCCCGAACCCTTTGTCGGGTCGCAGTGCTCGTCGCCGACGATCGGGATGCGCCGGCCGACCAGCGGCAGCAGGCAGTGCCGGCCGATCAGGTGCTTGAAGCGCTCGTCCTCGGGGTGGACGGCGACGGCGGTGTCGCCGAGCATGGTTTCGGGCCGGGTGGTGGCGACGGCGATGTGCGTGTCGGCCAGGCCCTCTACGGGATAGCGGATGTACCAGAGCTTGCCCTTGACCTCGTGCGGCTCGACCTCGAGGTCCGAGATGGCGGTGAGCAGCTTGGGGTCCCAGTTGACCAGCCGCTTGTCCTTGTAGATCAGGCCCTGCTTGTAGAGGTCGACGAAGACCCGGCGCACCGCCTCCGAAAGGCCGGCGTCCATGGTGAAGCGCTCGCGGCTCCAGTCGCACGAGGCGCCGAGGCGGCGCAGCTGGCGGATGATGGTGCCGCCGCTCTCCTCTTTCCACTGCCAGATCCGCTCGACGAATTTCTCGCGCCCCATCTGGTGGCGGCTCTTCTGCTCCTGGGCGAGCTGGCGTTCGACCACCATCTGGGTGGCGATGCCGGCGTGGTCGGTGCCCGGCTGCCACAGCACGTCGCGGCCGCGCATGCGCTCGAAGCGCACCAGCACGTCCTGCAGGGTGTTGTTGAGCGCGTGGCCCATATGCAGGCTGCCGGTAACGTTGGGCGGCGGGATGACGATGGTGTAGGGCTTGCCGCCGCTCTGGCCGCAGGCGAAGGCGCCGGCCTCGTCCCAGCGCGCATAGATGCGCTGCTCGACGTGTTCGGGGCGGTAAGTCTTGTCCAGCATGACGGAACTCTGTCGACTATCGGCTATGCGCGGGCAGCGATCGGCGGCCGGCGGGCGGCGAAACGCTGGCGACCGCCCGGATGCCGCGCGCGCCGCGATCAGGATTCGGGATTGGTGCCGGCCCGGCTCGCCAGCCGCGCGACCTCGCGTTCGACGGCGCGCTCGACGATGCCGGAAAGGTTGGCGTCAAGCCATTCCTTGAGCAGCGGGCGCAGCGCCTCCTTGACCAGGTCCTCGAGGGTGCGGCTGCCGTCGCCCACCGGCAGGTGGCGGGTCGTGGCCGCCGCCGCGGCGCTGGCCAGCGAGGCGAACGATTCGGCCGCCTTGCTGGCGGTCGGGGGCGACACCAGGGAGCCGTCGTCGATCACGAGCTTGTCGTCCTCCAGTGTCACCGATGGGATGGTGGACGGCATGGGCGCTGGCTCCGGTTCTGGCGGGGGTTCGATCGCGGGCTCGCGGACGGCAACCGGCTCGGGTTCCGGCTCCGGTTCAGGCGGACGCAGGCGGGTCAGGCCGGAGCGTTCCTGGCGCCGGCGCGGGCGCGGGCGGCTCTTCCTCGGCGCCGAGATCGACGACGGTGCCATCGTCCTTGACCATCTGGGTCAATTCGAAGACGTCCTCGACCTTCGGTGGAATCGGCGCCGGCGCGGCCTCCACTGGCTCGGGTGGCTTCGCCCGTTCCGCCGGTGCGGGGGCTTCCGCCGGCTTGGCGGCCTCGACCGGTTTGGCCGCCTCGACCGGTTTGGCGGGCTTGGCCTCCTTGCCCTCCTCGCCCGCATCTTCCGAGATGATGCGGCGGATGGAGGCCAGGATCTCCTCCATCGTCGGTTCTTGCTGCGCCTTCGGATCACTCATGAACTAAGGTCCCGCTGCCCCGTCGCCGGGGCGACTAGATCGGAAGGGCAAAAGCTAAGGCAGGCCCGGGCAAAAAGCCAGTGCCGGTGCCCGCCGGGCGCGGGCGGGACGGTGCCGCGGTCAGTCGAGACCGCCGTCGGTGCCGAACCACTTGTTGCGCACCTCGCCGTAATGGGCCGCCGGGTCGTAGTAATCGACGGGCAGCTTGAGGCGCTCGGCGCTGAGCCAGCCGATGGTCTGCAGCAGCGCGACCGCGGCGACGTGCTCGTCGCGGCGCGCCCGCACCAGCGCGACCTCGGCATCGAGCAGCTCCTGCTGGGCGTCGAGCACGTCAAGCGTGGTGCGCGCCCCCACCTGCGCCTCCTGCGTGACGCCGTCGAGCGCGACGCTGTTGGCCTCGACTTGGGCCTGGCGCGAGACGATGTTGGCGCGGGCGGTGACGAGGGCCTCCCACGCCTGGGTCACGTTCTGGCCGACCAGACGGCGGGTTTCGTCGATCTGGATGCGGCGCTGATTGTTGGTCTGGCGGCGCTGGCGCACCTGGCTGTAGACCGAGCCGGCCTCGTAGAGCGGCACCGTCACCTGGGCGGTGACCCGCGCGACACTGGTGGTCAGGTCGCCGACGGTTGTTTCCTCGTTGCGGCTCAGCGCGCCATTGAGCGAGATCGACGGCAGCAGCGCGCCCGAGGCGGCACGGATGTCGTAGCGCGAGGAATCCTCGCGATGAAGAGCGGCGACGAGATCCGGGTTCTCGTCCGCGGCAATCGCCTGGGCGCGGTCGAGCGAGGGCGGCAGGCCGGCCGGCGACGCCGGCAGGACAAGGCTCCGCGGCGGCTCGCCGACCACCCGCTGGAAGGTGGCGCGGCTGGCCGCGAGCGTTCCCTCGGCCGTGGTGCGATCCGACTTGGCGCGCTCGAGGCGGGCCTCGGCCTGGGCCACGTCGGTGCGCGTGATCTCGCCGACGCGGAAGCGATCTTGCGTCGCCTCGAGCTGGCGCTCCAGGCGCTGGACGTTGTTCTGGTTCAGCTCGACCACGCGCTGGTCGCGCAGCACGTCGAGATAGGCGGTGATGACCTGGAGGAAGACGGTCTGCTCGGTCGCGTCGAGCTGCGCGCGGCCGGCGCGCACCAGCGCCTCGGCCGACTGCACCGACGCCTCGGTGCGGCCGCCGCGATAGAGCGGCTGGTTGACCGAAAGCGTGTTGGCGAACGGGGTCAGTGTTTCGTCGGGCCGCGACGCGCTGTTCGGATCGAAATCCTGGCGCGATTTGCCGAACTCGCTCGAAAACGTCACCGTCGGCCGCCAGCCGGCGAGCGCCTGGGGCACGCCCTCGTCGGTGGCGCGCAGCTGGGCGCGCTGGGCGAGCAGCGTCGGGTTGTTGTTGTAGGCGGCGACCAGCGCTTCCTCGAGCGTCTGGGCCGCCGCCGGCAAAGCGAAGGTCGACCCTGCCAGCACCGCCGCGAAGAGCCTGCTCCTGACCACCGCGCCCCTCCCTCGTTTCAGTGCCGGCATTCCGGCCCGGTTGCGTCTCCCGCCGGATCGATCAGAAAACGAAGCCCCGCGCCGCCGCGAAGCCCGGCAGGCGGGGCACTGACGCGTCGAAAAGCACCCTGGACAGAACCCTGCCGCGCTGGCGCAACCAGAGCATTGCCTTGCCGACGCCGTACCCGCGCATGACCGCGAGCAGGCGCCCGCCCTCGGCGAGCTGGGCGAGCAGCCGGTCCGGTTCGCGCTCGATCGCGCCTTCGAGGAGGATGACATTGAACGGCCCCTGATCGGGCAGGCCGGCCTCGAGGCCGCCCTGCACGACGGCGGCATTGTCGACGCCCAGCTCGGAAAGCAGCGTGCCGGCCCGGGCGGACAGCGTCTTGTCGGATTCGAGGCCGACTACGGTGCCGGCCAGGCGGGCGAGAACGGCGACCGAATAGCCCGTGCCGCAGCCGACATCGAGCACCAGCTCCTGGGCGCCGATCTCGGCCGCCTGCAAGAGCCGGGCGAAGACCATCGGCTCCATGAGGAAGCGCCCGGGTGCGCAGGGAATGTCTTCGTCCATGTAGGCGACGCCGGTATAGGCCTTGGGCACGAAGCGCTCGCGCGGCACGGCGCCCATCGCCGCCTTGATGCGCGCATCGGTCACCTTGTTGGGCGCCAGCTGGCTGTCGACCATGTGGCGGCGGGCGGAGGCGCTGTCGCTGGGGTGCATGGCTGGGGATCTCGTCGGTCCGGCAGGTTTTTATAGACGGGGTCTCCGGCCGACTCAATCGCCGGTTTGCTGCGTTTGCGAAAGGGTTGCGCTTGACCGCGGCCGGGCGCCGCGCCTATACGTCCTCTTCCGGCTCGCCCCGCGGCCCGATGGCGGAGTGGCTACGCACCGGACTGCAAATCCGTTTACGCCGGTTCGATTCCGGCTCGGGCCTCCATTTCCCTGCTCGATACCGAGAGGGGAAGCATTGCGCCAGCAATCCACTGAATGGCGCCTCAACCCATGATAGATTAGCGCGTTGCCGAGGCTCGACCGGCCTCGGGCCGTGTCAGCTCGGCCAACAACCTGAAGCAGCAGGGAGGGAAGCCATGGCGACATACATCGCGCTGCTCAATTTCACCGACCAGGGCATCCGCAACATCAAGGATGGGCCGACGCGGCTCGATGCCGCGAAGGCGCTGTCAAAGCAGCTCGGCGGCGAGATCAAGCAGTTCTACCTGACCATGGGGCAGTACGACGCCGTGGTGGTCAGCGAGGCGCCGGACGACGAGACGGCGGCGAAGTTCGCGCTCGCCGTCGGCGCGCGCGGCGCGGTACGCACGCTCACCTTGCGCGCCTTCGACGAGGGCGCCTATCGCAAGATCATCGCCGCCCTGCCCTGACCCGGCGGGCGCGGCGGCCGTATCATTCATTGCGCTGCGTCTGGTCGGCTGTCTCGAAATTCGCGCGACGGTTGAATATGCGGCCGATGCCGCCCTAGTCTGAACGCTGCTGCCCACGGCTGCCGGTGCCGGCGGGCCGGAGGATGCGGTTTGACCGGCCGGATTTGGCTTCGTCGCGCCGCCATCGCGGTTGGCGCCGCACTTGCCGTCGCGGCGGCGCCCGATTTTGCGGCGGCCCAGGATCGCCGGTTGGCGGTCGGCCTGATCGCGCACGACCGCGGTCCGTTCAGCGACCGCCACGAAGACGGCATCGACCTCAATCTCGAACTGCAGCTTTCGCCGCCCGGCCTCGATCTCTGGCGCGACATCGGCGGTCCGCGGCCCCATGCCGGGCTTACCCTGAACAGCCAAGGCGACACCAACGCCGCCTATGCCGGGCTGACCTACGACCTGCTGTCGCTCGGCAAGCTCACGTTGCAGGGCGCGGTCGGGCTCGCCGTGCACGACGGGCCGCTGCACAAGGCCGACCGCGAGCGCTGCCGGCTGGAGAGCGACTGCGGCTTCGGCTCGCGCGTGTTGTTCCGCGGCGCGCTCGAGCTCGCCCTCGAGGTTGCGGCCGACCGTGCGGTGTCGCTCTTCTTCGACCACATGTCGCAGTACGAGATTCTCGCCGACGAGAACGAAGGCATCGACAACGTCGGCCTGCGCTACACGCTCCGCTTCTGAGCGCGGCCGCTCGTCACTCGAAGCCGATGTTCTCGATATGCAGGACCCGCCCGCAATGCTTGCAGTGCACCGCGTCGGCGTCGTGGCGCTGCAGGCCGCAATCGGGGCACTCGAAATTGATCTTCGGCGGCCGGAACAGGACCTGGATCAGCCGGATGAACAGCGACACGCCGAAGATCATGATCGCCACCGCGAGCAGGCGCCCGCCGGTACCCGGCAGGGTGATGTCGCCGAATCCGGTCGTGGTCAGCGTGGTGACGGTGAAATAGAGGGCATCGGCGTAGTTGCCGATGGTCGGGTTGGTGCGGTGCTGGGTCTCGTAGACGAGGCCGGTCATCACCAGGATGAACACCAGCAGGTTGACCGCGCTGAGCACGCTGTCCTGGTTGCGCCGGAAGAACGGGAAGTCACGACGCAGCCGCACCAGCAACTGGTAGGAGCGCAGCAGGCGCAGCGTGCGCGCCACCCGCAGGAATGCCAGCCCCTCGCCGACGACCGGCGCCAGCAGCGACACGATGACGATGATGTCGGCGATACCGGCCGGATGGATAAGATCATCGAACCGGCGCCTGCTTATGGCCATGCGCGCGGCGACATCGGCGATGATGACGAGGCCGATCACCGCGTCGACGGTCTCGGTGGCCATGGTCGGCACGACGAAGGAGGACAGGATGATGAAGCTGATCGTCACTTCGGCCGCCTACCGGCAGGCGGGCGGCGCAC
>CAYTWJ010000070.1:0-8270 GCA_964442055.1 uncultured Rhodospirillaceae bacterium
TGGTCGTCGACGACGAGAACCGTGAGAAGAGCCGGCGAGCAGCCCGCCGCCAAGCCTCCGTTCCCGGGCGGAACCCGTTTGCGCGAGAGCGGGATCATGACCGTACCCCTTCGGAAAAAATGGACGCCAACGATCCCCCTCTTTCGGATAAGCAGAGTAAAGAGGCGCCTCGCGACGGGCAAAAGACTTTTGTTGACGAAACTTCGCCGCTAATTCGCGACAATTGCGCTGGTACGGCCACACGCGCCGGCTCGGCAAGGCAAATCGCCGTCGCGCAGGCCGCTCACCGTGTCGTTAATCCTGCGCCGGCTGCAGGGCAGCCCTCGTCAGCCCGCAGGTCGGGGCTCGCTACCGTTAACCCTGTTCCCACGCCAGCCCGGTATCGCCGAGCTGGTAGGACCAGTCGACCGGGTGCGGGCGCTCGCCGGGGCCGAACGGCCGATGGCGCTCGTCGAGCAGGGCAAGAGCCTTGCGCAGCGGCAGGGTCATCGCCGGCGTGACGCGCCGGTCGGCCGCGAGCACGGCCAGCGCCTCCTCGAGCGCCGCGTGCGCCTGCGGATAGCCGATCATGTCGTAGCGGATCATCGCCTCGATCAGCACCTGCTGCATCAAGACAAGCCCTGCCACCGTTTCCCGAAGCGCCTGGTCGGCCGCCGACATCTGCTCCTCCCCCCGATCCGGCCGCCTGCCGCACGGCCGCGTTCAATAGCTAGCGACGCCCCGCCCGCGCCACCTTGACCGGCAGCAAGGTCTCAGCTCTCAGCGCCAGAACTCCTCGGCGGCGATGGCGAAGTTGAGCGACTGGCTCTCGCGGATCAGATAGGTGGTGATCCCGATCAGATTGCCGGATTCGTCGAACAGCGCGCCGCCCGAGGACCCGGGCGATATCGGCGCCGTGGTCTGGACGTAGCGCAGCCCGCCCATCTCGCGCACGCCGGCGATCACCCCTTCGCCGAAGGTGCGGTCGAGCCCGCGCGGCGAGCCGAGGCTGAAGGCGCGCTCGCCCACCTTGACGTCGGCCAGGCGCCGGACCCCGGGGATCGGCTTCAGCGCCACCCCCTCGACTCGCAGGATGCAGCGGTCGCTCGCCGAATCCGCGGCGGCCAGCCGGGCCCGGTGCCCGGTCTTGTCGCGCACCAGCATGATGAACGGGCGGTCGCCGACGACGTGGCAATTGGTGACCAGCAGGCTCGGCGCCACGGCCACCGCCGAGCCCTGCGACAGGTTGCGCTTCTGCTGCAGGTCCTCGGTGCTTTCGAAGGCGACGATCAGCCACACCGAGTCGCGTACGGCGCGGAACACGTCCTGGGCGTTGTAATGCGACATGATGCGGGCCATCGGCAAGTCGTCGAGGCGCCGCCAGCCCGGCAGGCGCATATTGGCGCGGGCGGGGGAAGCCGCGGGCGGCGGCGCCGGCGGTGCCGCCGCCCGGCCGGCCGTCGCCGCGGCCTCGAGGGTCGCCACCAGCTCCGGCGTCACCTGGCCGTCGATGCGAAGCCCGTTGTCGGCCTGGAAGCGCTCGATGGCGGTGATCGTGCTCCGCCCGAGCGTGCCGTCGGCGGCACCTGGCCGGTAGCCGAGCTGCGCCAAGAGGCGCTGGGCCTGGCGCACGAGGTCGTCGGCGCGCGCCGGACCTCGCGGTGCCGGGATGTCGAGCGGCTGCCCGGGGCGCCAGGCCTGCGCCAGTTGCCGGGCCCGCGATATTTGGCCGGCGGTCATCTTGCGACCGAGTTCGTCGCGCGCCTCGACGAAATAGTCGCCGCCCCCGGCGGCGGCGAGCTCGTAAAGCATGTAGGCCAATAGGTGATCGCGGGGCACGACGATGCCCGCTTCGTAGAACTGGCCGAGATTGTACAGCGCCGAGGCGTAGCCCTGCTCGGCGGCGCGCCGGTACCAGACGAAGGCATTGGCCCGCGCCGGCTGGCCGCGCGTCACGCCGGGGGCCGGGACCAGGCCCTTGTGGAACATCACCCCGACCTGGTTCTGTGCCCGCGCGTCTCCCTTCTCGGCCAAGGCGATGAATTCGCGATAGGCCGCCTCGTGGTCGCCGCGTTCGAGCGCGGCCGCGCCCTCGTCGTAGCCGGCGCCCGCCGATCCGGCGGCGGCCCAGAGGACGGCGAGGACGAGCAGTCCGCGCCCCGCGGCAGCTCGGACAAGCGGGATGCATCGCATCGGAAGATTTTACATCGGGGCCATCCCCGAAAACACCCCTTGCGCGACGCTGCCGTAACGCTTGCGTCATGGAATGGTCACGCCAGCGAGGTAACTTGCGGCGAATCATCTTCCCACCCAAGCTAGGGAGTGTCCGTCGATGGACAGCGAGGCGATGCGGCTCCGTTTCGACGACCCGCATGACGATGTCGGTTCCAACCCGGCTCCGGCGACCCCGTTCGCCGAGATCGCCGCCCGCTTCAGCCGCCGCGAGGCGCTGCAAGGCGCCCTTGCGGGTGTCGCGCTCGCCGCCGCCGGCGGTCTGGGCGCGGGCGCTGCGCTATCGCCACGGGCGGCGCTCGCCAACGGCACCTCGACGCTCGCCTTCAAGGAGCTGAAGCGCTCGGCCGATCCCACCCATCACGTCGCCGAAGGCTACGAGGCGCAGGTGCTGATTCGCTGGGGCGACGCGGTTGCCGCCGACGCGCCGCCCTTCGATCCCTTGAAGCTGACGCCCGAAGCGCAGGAAAAGCAGTTCGGCTACAACTGTGACTTTGTCGCTTACCTGCCGCTCAACAATTCGAGCGAACGCGGCCTGCTGGTCGTCAACCACGAATACACCAACACCGACCTGATGTGGCCGGGGCTGACCGCGAAGAACATTCTCGACAAGGCCACCCGGCAGATGGTCGACGTCGAGCTCGCCGCGCACGGCATGTCGGTGATCGAGGTGGCGAAGCAGGCCGGGCGCTGGGTTCGCGTCATGGGCAGCCCCTACAACCGCCGCATCACGTTGCGGTCGACGGAATTGGCCATCTCCGGCCCGGCGGCCGGCCATCCGCGCCTGAGAACCAAGGCCGATCCGACCGGCCGCAAGGTGATCGGCACGCTGAACAACTGCGCCGGCGGCAAGACGCCATGGGGTACGGTCCTGTCGGCCGAGGAAAACTTCCACCAGTATTTCGCCGGCGACCCGGCCAAGACCGCCGAAGCCGTGAATTACCGGCGCTACGGCCTCAGCGGCAAGCCGGTCTACGGTTGGTGGGGAAAGCACGTCGAGCGCTTCGACATCGAGAAGGAGCCGAACGAGCCGAACCGCTTCGGCTGGGTCGTCGAGATCGATCCCTACGACCCCGAGGCCGTGCCGGTGAAGCGCACGGCCCTCGGGCGCTGCAAGCACGAGAACGCGACCGTCGCCCTCGGTCCGGACGGCCGGGTCATCGTCTACAGCGGCGATGACGAGCGCTTCGAGTACGTCTACAAGTTCGTCTCCCGCGGTCGCTTCGACCCGAACAACCGCGCCGCCAACCGCGATCTTCTCGACGACGGCACGCTCTATGTCGCGCGCTTCCACGAGGATGGCCGGCTCGGCTGGCTGCCCCTCGTGTTCGGCCAAGGTCCCCTGACGGCCGCCAACGGCTTCCGGAGCCAGGCCGACGTTCTCATCGAGACCCGTCGCGCCGCCGACCTCCTGGGGGCGACGCCGATGGACCGGCCCGAGGACGTCGAGGCCAATCCGAAGACCGGCACCGTCTACGTGATGCTGACCAACAACAGCCGACGCAAGGCCAAGGGCGAGGGCGACGCCCGCGCCGAGATCAACGCCGCCAACCCGCGGGCGGCCAACAATTTCGGCCACGTGCTGGCAATGATGCCGCCAAAGAGCTCGGATGGCCGGGCCGATCACGCCGCGCCCGAGTTCACCTGGACAATCCCGATCCTCTGCGGCGACCCGGCGGATCCGCGATCGGGCGCCAAATGGGCGGCGGGCACGACGGCCGACGGCATGTTCGCCGCCCCCGACAACGTCGCCTTCGACAGCAAGGGCCGGATGTGGATCACGACCGACCAGGGCGGCGGCTGGATCAAGCTCACCAAGGCTGCCGACGGCGTCTTCGCGATGGACGTCGAGGGGCCGGGCGCCTACGTCTCGCGCCGCTTCTTCACCGTGCCGATCGGCGCTGAAATGTGCGGGCCCGAATTCACCCCCGACGAGCGCACGCTCTTCGTCGCCGTGCAACATCCGGCTGCCGACGGCGTCGAGAACTCGACCTTCGACCGCCCGGCGACCCGCTGGCCGGATTTCGCCGACGGCGTGCCGCCGCGGCCTTCGGTGATGACCATCGTCAAGAAGGACGGCGGCTTGATCGGAAGCTGAGCGGCCCCGCGGTCGCGAAGCCGCGGCGTTCACGGACGATGAATGCGCCGGCGCTCCATGAACCGCTGGCGATCCTGCGGCGGCATCGCATCCCACTGCCGCTGCATGTCCTCCCAGCGCATCGTGCGCCGCTCGTGAAAGCGCTGCATCGCCTGATCGCGCTGCTCGGGGGTCATCTCCTCCCAGCGCTTGCGCATCATCTCCTGGTGCAGCGCGCGCTCCTGCTCGGTCATCATCCGGCCGGGCCCCATGCCGGCCCCGGGTCCAGGCCCCGCGCCCGCACCGGGGCCACGACCCTGAGCATCCGCCGCCCCGGCAAGACAAAGGACCGCCAGGAACGGCACGGCGAATTTGAGCGATCGCATGCGACCTCCATCGTTCGGTTTGCCGGCACCGGCCGCCGCGCGGCAAGCACGATGCACGAGCCCGACGCTACGCCGCAGCCCGCCGGGCCGTCTTGACGCAAGTTATCCGAGGCCGGCCTTGCGGTTCTTGCGGTGGCTGGGGCCGTGCGCGGGATGGGCCTCGACGACGGGCAGGAAGCGCTCGGCCTCGCTCGCGAGGAAGTCGCGCACCGCCTGCGTCGCCGGCAGCAGCCGCTTGTCCTTGCGCCGGATGACGAACCACTTGCGCACGATCGGCAGGCCGTCGATGTCGAGCACGGCAAGGCGCCCGTCGTCGATCTCGGCGGCGATGGTATGGGCCGAGATCAGGGCGATGCCGAGCCCCGCCATCACCGCCTGCTTGATGGTCTCGTTGCTGCCGATCTCCATGCCGATGCGCGGCTTGATTCCCGTGTTGGCGAAGAACCGCTCGCTCAGCATCCGGGTGCCCGAGCCCGGCTCGCGCAGCAGGAAGGTCTCGCCGGCAAGCGCCTTGGCGGCGCAGCGATGCCCGACCGCGGGGTGCGTCGGCGGCGCGATCACCACGTGCGGATGATTGCCGATCAGAAGCTGCTCGACCTCCATCTCGGCCGGCGGCCGGCCCATGACGGCGACGTCGATGTCGAGGCTCTCGAGCCCGGCGACGACCTCTTCGCGGTTGCCGACGACCAGCCGGACGTCGATGCCGGGATGGGTGCGGGCGAACTCGGCCAGCACGAAAGGTGCGAAATACTTGGCCGTGCTGACCACGCCGACGCAGACCCGGCCGGCGGTCAGCCCGCGCATCGCATCGAGCAAGGTCTGACATTCGGCGATTGCCAGCTCGATCCGCTCGCAGAGCGCCACCACCTCGCGCCCCGCCTCGGTCGGCACCGCGCCGGCCGCCGTGCGCTGCAAGAGCGGCAGGCCGGCGAGGTTCTCGAGCTGCTGCAATTGCAGCGTCACCGCCGGCGGCGTCACCGCGAGGGCGCGCGCCGCACCGCTCAGGCTGCCGTGGCGGACAGTCGCGGCCAGCGCCCGCAACTGCCGGAGGGTCAAATGCCGCATCGCCTGCCTCTTAAGAAAAACTGAAGTCTACTGTCAGTTTTTTCAATTTTACTGAGTGGCAGGCTTCAGTCAAGGTGCGCCGTGCCCGCTGCGGCGCCTCGCCGCGCGGGCCGGGGAGGAAGCGATGCAAAGCCACGATCGGCTGCAGGACCACTTGGCGCAAACCGGCAAAGGCGCAGCGGCATCCGCGGTGGGCGCCGCCGTCGCCGCCATCGCCCGCGCCGGAACGGAGATCGCCGACATCATCGCGCTTGGTCCCCTCGCCGGCCGCCTCGGTGCGGTGCGCGGCGCGAATGCCGATGGCGACGCCCAGAAGGAGCTCGACCTGATCGCCCACGAGCGCCTGGCTGCGGCTCTCGCCGGCGCCCCGGTGGCGCTGATCGCCTCCGAGGAGGCCGATGAGCCGGTGGTCCTCGACGAAGCGGCGCCGCTCGCGGTCGCCTTCGACCCGCTCGACGGATCGAGCAACATCGACACCAACATCCCGGTCGGCACCATCTTCTCGATCCTGCCCGCGCCGCGTGCGTCCGGCCAGGCGCCGGCGGACGCCTTTCGCCAGCCGGGCCGGTCGCAACTGGCGGCGGGGTTCCTCATTTATGGCGCGCAGACCGCGCTCGTGCTGACGCTCGGCGCCGGCGTGCAGGCTTTCACCCTCGACCGCGGCGCCAGGACGTTCCGGCTCAGCGCCGAGGCCTTGCTGATCCCCCGCGCCGCGGCGGAATTCGCCATCAACGCCTCCAACTACCGGCACTGGGAAGAGCCGGTGCGCGCCTACATCGACGATTGCCTGGCCGGCGTCGAGGGCCCGCGCCAGCAGGACTTCAACATGCGCTGGAACGCCTCGCTGGTGGCCGAGGCCTACCGCATCCTGATGCGCGGCGGCGTCTTCCTCTATCCGGCCGACGCCCGCAAGGGCTGCCGCAGCGGCCGCCTGCGCCTGCTCTACGAGGCCAACCCGATCGCCATGCTGGTCGAGCAGGCGGGCGGCATCGCCACCACCGGCACGATGCCGATCCTCGACGTGCCGCCGCAGGCCCTGCATCAGCGCGTGCCGCTGATCTTCGGCTCGGCCGAGGAGGTCGAGCGGATCATCCGTCTGCACGCCGAGCCCGGCAGCGGCGCCGAGCGGGCGCCGCTTTTCGGCCGGCGCGGCCTGCTGCGCGCCTGAGGAACGGAAAGCGCCGCCCGTGTCCGCGCTGCACCCGATCATCTCGGTCACCGGCTCGTCGGGCGCCGGCACGACGTCGGTCAAGCACACCTTCGACCAGATCTTCCGCCGCGAAGGGGTCAAGGCCGCCTTCATCGAGGGCGACGCCTTCCACCGCTACGACCGCGCCGAGATGAAGGAGGTGATGGCGCGCGAGACCGCCACCGGCAACAGCCATTTCAGCCATTTCGGCCCCGAGGCCAACCTGCTCGCCGAGCTCGAGGCGAGCTTCCGCGAATATTCCGAACGCGGCATGGGCCGGACGCGGCACTATGTCCACGACGCCGCCGAGGCCGAGCGCTACGGCCAGGCACCCGGCACCTTCACGCCGTGGGCGCCGCTGCCCGAGGACAGCGACGTCCTGCTCTACGAGGGCCTGCACGGCGCCGTGGTGGCCGACGGCCTCAACATCGCGCAGCACGCCGACCTCAAGATCGGCGTTGTTCCCGTCATCAACCTCGAGTGGATCCAGAAGAGCCATCGCGACCGCCAGGTGCGCGGCTATTCGACCGAGGCGGTGATGGACACCATCCTGCGCCGGATGCCGGACTACGTTCACTACATCTGCCCGCAATTCACCCAGACCGACATCAATTTCCAGCGCGTGCCGACGGTCGACACCTCGAACCCGTTCATCGCGCGCTGGATCCCGACCCCCGACGAATCGATGGTGGTGATCCGCTTCCGCAACCCGCGCGGCATCGACTTCGCCTACCTGCACTCGATGCTCCACGGCAGCTTCATGTCGCGGGCCAACTCGATCGTCATCCCCGGTGGCAAGCTGGATCTGGCCATGCAGCTCATCCTCACCCCGCTGATCCTCAAACTGGTCGAACGCCGGCGGAGGTCGCTGTGAACGCCACCTCCGTCGCCGCCACCCCGATGCCCTGCGGCGCAGCCGCGCCGGCCGCAGAAGCCGTCGACCACGCGGCGATGGCCAACGCCATCCGCGCGCTGGCGATGGACGCGGTCGAGGCGGCCCAGTCCGGCCATCCCGGCATGCCGATGGGCATGGCCGACGCCGCCACCGTGCTCTTCACGCGCTTCCTCAAGTTCGACCCGCTGGCCCCGGCCTGGCCCGACCGCGACCGCTTCGTGCTATCGGCCGGGCACGGCTCGATGCTGCTCTATGCGCTGCTGCACCTGACCGGCTATCCCGAGGTCAGCCTGGGCGAGCTGCGCCGCTTCCGGCAGTGGGGCTCGCGCACGCCCGGCCATCCCGAATACGGCCACACGCCCGGCGTCGAGACCACCACCGGGCCGCTCGGCCAGGGCATCGCCACGGCCGTTGGCATGGCGCTGGCCGAGCGGCTGCTCAATGCCC
>CAYTWJ010000070.1:8280-11447 GCA_964442055.1 uncultured Rhodospirillaceae bacterium
ACCACTTCACCTATGCGCTGGTCGGCGACGGCTGCCTGATGGAAGGCATCAGCCACGAGGCGATCTCGCTCGCCGGCCATCTGCGACTGGGCAAGCTGATCGTGCTGTTCGATGACAACGGCATCTCGATCGACGGCTCGGTCGGGCTCGCCTGCTCCGACGACCAGCTCGCGCGCTTCGCCGCCTCGGGCTGGGCGACGCGGCGCGTCGACGGCCACGACCCCGAGGCGGTGGCGGCGGCGATCGAGGCGGCGCAGGGCAGCGACCGGCCGTCGCTGATCGCCTGCCGCACGGTGATCGGCCGCGGCGCGCCCAACAAGCAGGGCTCGGAGAAGACGCACGGCGCGCCGCTCGGCGCCGACGAGGTCGCCGCCGCCCGAGCCCATCTGGGCTGGCCGCACGCGCCCTTCGAGATCCCCCCGGCGGTCCTCGCCACCTGGCGCGCCGCCGGCGTGCCCGGGCGCCGCGCCCGCGCGGCGTGGGAGGAGCGGCTGGCCAAGGCCGATGCCGGCCGGCGCGAGGCCTTCGCCGCGGCGGTCCGCGGCGAGGTGCCGGCAAGCTGCGACGCGGCGCTGGCCGCGCTGCGCCGCCGCTTCGCCAGCGAAGCGCCGAAGCTGGCGACCCGGCAGGCCTCGCAGCAGGTGCTCGACGCCATCGTGCCGGCGACGCCGAATTTGGTCGGCGGCTCGGCCGACCTCACGCACTCGAACCTGACCCGCGCCAAGGGCCAGAAGGCGGTGCAGGCCGGCGATTTCTCGGGCTCCTACCTGCATTTCGGCATCCGCGAGCACGCCATGGCGGCGGCGCTCAACGGCCTCGCTCTGCACGGCGGCTTCATCCCCTATGGCGGCACCTTCCTCGCCTTCGCCGACTACGCGCGGCCGGCGATCCGCCTGGCGGCACTGATGGGCGTGCGCGCGATCCACGTCATGACGCACGATTCCATCGGCCTCGGCGAGGACGGCCCGACCCACCAGCCGATCGAGCATCTCGCGGCGCTGCGCGCGATGCCGAACCTGCTGGTGTTCCGCCCCGCCGACGCGGTCGAGACTGCGGAAGCCTGGGCGGTGGCGCTCGGCCAGGCGTCGACGCCCTCGGTGCTCTGCCTGAGCCGCCAGGGCCTGCCGACGCTGCGCCGCGACGGCGACGGCGCCAACCGCGTCGCGCTTGGCGCCTATGTCCTGAGCGAGCCCGCAGGTGGGCGCGACGTCACCCTCATCGCCACCGGCTCGGAGGTGGCGCTGGCGATCGAGGCGGCGGCGGCGCTCGCCGGCGAGGGCATCCGCGCGGCCGTCGTGTCCGCGCCCTGCTTCGAGCTCTTCCGCGCCCAGCCGGAAGGCTACCGCGCCGCCGTGCTCGGCACCGCGCCGCGCGTCGGCATCGAGGCGGCGGTCGAGGGCGAATGGGCGCGCTGGCTCGGCGCCGACGGCGTCTTCGTCGGCATGACCGGCTTCGGCGCCTCGGCGCCGGCCGACGTGCTCTACCGCGAATTCGGCATCACCGCCGAGGCGGTCGCATCGGCGGCGCACACGCTGCTGGCGCGCCGCACGAGCGGCAACTGAAGGAGAGGATCATGGCGCGCATCACGCTTCGGCAACTGCTCGACCACGCCGCCGAGCACGGCTACGGCGTGCCGGCGTTCAACATCAACAACATGGAGCAGATCATCGCCATCATGGGCGCGGCGAAGCAGGTCGATGCCCCGGTGATCCTGCAGGCGAGCCGCGGCGCCCGGACTTATGCCGGCGACGCCATGCTGGCCAAGATCGTCGAGGCCGCCGAGGTCATGCACCCCGACATCCCGATCTGCCTGCACCAGGACCACGGCAACGACGAGGCGACCTGCTTCTCGGCGATCCAGAACGGCTTCACCAGCGTGATGATGGACGGCTCGCTCGAGGCCGACGCCAAGACGCCGGCGAGCTACGCTTACAACCTCGCCATCACCGGCCGCGTCACCGAGATCGCCCACAAGGTCGGCGTCTCGGTCGAGGGCGAGCTCGGCGTGCTCGGCTCGCTGGAAAGCGGCAAGGGCGAGAAGGAGGACGGCCACGGCGCCGAGGGCGCGCTGAGCCACGACCAGCTGCTCACCGACCCCGACCAGGCGGTCGACTTCGTCGCCCGCACCAAGGTCGACGCGCTGGCCATCGCCATGGGCACCTCGCACGGCGCCTACAAGTTCTCGCGCAAGCCCGACGGCGCGATTCTGGCCATGCACGTGGTCAAGGCGATCAACGCCCGCCTGCCCGGCCTGCACCTGGTGATGCACGGCTCCTCCTCGGTGCCGCAGGAGCTGCAGGACCTGTTCAACCGCTACGGCGGCGAGATGCCGCAGACCTGGGGCGTGCCGGTCGAGGAGATCCAGACCGGCATCAAGCACGGCGTGCGCAAGATCAACATCGACACCGACTGCCGCTTGGCGATGGCGGCGCAGTTCCGCAAGGTGGCGGCCGAGAAGCGCGCCGAGTTCGACCCGCGCAAGTTCCTCGCGCCGTCGATCGAGGCGATGGCCCGGCTCTGCCGCGACCGCTACGAGCAGTTCGGCACCGCCGGCCGCGCCTCGCAGCTGAAGCCGATCCCGCTCGCCGAGATGGCCCGGCGCTACCGCGCTGGCGGCCTCGACCCGCAGGCCCGCATGGTCGCCGCGGCCGAATGATCGAGCGCGCTTACGCCCCGCAAGTGGCAGAGAGACAGGAGCAAGTCATGAACGCCAGGACCGCCAAGCTGCCGCCCAAGGACCGCTACAAGGCCGGCGTCATGGAATACAAGCGCATGGGCTACTGGGAGCCCGACTACGCGCCCAAGGATACCGACTTGATCGCCCTCTTCCGCGTCACGCCGCAGGACGGCGTCGACCCGGTCGAGGCCTCGGCGGCGGTGGCCGGCGAATCGTCGACCGCCACCTGGACCGTGGTCTGGACCGACCGTCTCACCGCCAGCGAGAAGTACCGCGCCAAATGCTACCGGGTCGATCCGGTGCCGAACGCGCCGGGCCAGTATTTCGCCTACATCGCCTACGATCTCGACCTGTTCGAGCCCGGTTCGATCGCCAACCTGACGGCGTCGATCATCGGCAACGTCTTCTCGTTCAAGCCGCTCAAGGCGGCTCGACTCGAGGACATGCGTCTGCCTGTCGCCTACGTGAAGACCTTCAAGGGACCGCCGAC
>CAYTWJ010000071.1:0-11419 GCA_964442055.1 uncultured Rhodospirillaceae bacterium
GAGGCGATCGACCTCGGCCTGGTCCTCCATCCACCAGCGCGGGAAGAAGGTGGTCAGGGCGAGCTCGGGGAAGACGACCAGGTCGCAGCCGCGCCGCTTGGCCTCGTGCAGGTGCGCGACCAGCCGTTCGACCACGTCGGCGCGCGTTTCGCGGCGCGCGATCGGCCCGAGCTGGGCGGCCCCGACGGTGACGTGACGCGGCATCGCGAATCCTCCTCTGGCGGTCACTCGGCGAGCTCGAGCAAGGTCTGCAGCAGGACGTTGGCGCCCGCCTCGATGTCCTCGGCCTTGGTGAACTCGCGCACATTGTGGCTGATCCCGCCGACCGAGGGAACGAAGATCATCCCCGCCGGGCAGAGGCGCGCCAGCATCTGCGCGTCGTGGCCGGCGCCGCTCGGCAGGCGCCGCACCGTGTGGCCCAGCGCGCCCGCGATCCGTTCGACGCGCGCCACCATGGCGGGATCGAAGGCGACCGGCTCGAAGCGGGCGAGCGTACGCCGCTCGATGCGCACGCCCTCGGCGGCGGCCAGCGTCTCTATCCGCTCGGCGAGGCGCCGCTCGGCCTCGCGCAGCCGCCCCTCGTCGGTGTTGCGCAGGTCGACGGTGAAGCGGGCGCGGCTCGGCACCACGTTGACCAGGTTGGGATGGAATTCGAGCGCGCCCACCGTGGCGACCTGGTCGCCGCCGATCTCGCCGGCCAGCGTCCGCACGAAGGCGACGATGCTGCCGGCGACGAAGCCGGCATCGTGGCGCAGCCGCATCGGCGTGGTGCCGGCATGGTTGGACTGGCCGTGCACGGTGAACTCGGTCCACGAGATGCCCTGCACGCCCTCGACCGCGCCGATGACGAAGCCCTCGCTCTCCAGCACCGGCCCCTGCTCGACATGCAGCTCCACGAAGGCGTGGACCTTCGCCGGCATGCCGGCGCCGTCGCCGGCATAGCCGATCGCTCGCAAAGCCTCGCCCGCCGTTGGCCCGTCGATGCCGCGCGTCGCCAGGGCGTCCGCCAGCGGCAGGCCGCCGGCGTAAACCAGGCTGCCCATCATGTCGGGCGCGAAGCGCGCGCCCTCTTCGTTGGTGAAGAAGGCGACGGCGAGCGGCCGGCGGGTCTCGATGCCGGCTTCATTCAGCGTCTCGACCACCTCGAGCCCGGCCAGCACGCCGAGATTGCCGTCGTAGCGGCCGCCGGTGCGCACCGTGTCGATGTGCGAGCCGGTCATGACCGGCGCGGCGTCGTCGCGGCCGGGGCGGACGCCGACGACGTTGCCGATGGCGTCGACCGTAACCTCGAGGCCGAGGGCGCGCATCCAGCCGACGACCAGGTCACGCCCCGCCTTGTCCTCGGGCGACAGCGCCAGCCGGCAGACGCCGCCGCCCTCGATCGCGCCGATCTCGGCCAATGCGGCGATGCGCCCGAGCAATCGGTCGCGGTCGATGCGCAGGTTGGCGGCCATCAGTCGGCGCCCACCGCCGTGGCCGGGCGGCCGACGATCGATTCGTAGACCGCCGGATCGGTCGCCCCCTCGCTGCCGAACAGCAGCACGCGGCTTCGGGCATCGAGGCCGAGCGCGGCGGCGAGCGGCGGCTGGGCGCGCGCGGCGAGCAGCGCCGCCAGGCCGGCGACCGCCGATTCCCCTGCCACCACCGGCGGATCGCCGTCGGCAAGCAGCCGCATGCACGTTGCCGCGGCCTCGTCGGTCACGGTGACGAAATCGTCGACGCCGGTGGCCAGGATCTCCCAGGCGACCGGCGAGGGCTCGCCGCAAGCCAGCCCGGCCATGATGGTGTCGAGTTCGCCCGAAACAGCGGTGGGCGCGCCAGCGCGGGCGCTCGCGAACAGGCAGGCGGCGCGGTCGGGCTCGACGACGACGAAGCGCGGCCGCCGCGGACCCAGCGTTTCCCAATAGTGGCCGCAAACCGCGGCGGCGAGGCCACCCACCCCGGCCTGGACGAAGACATGGCTCGGCAGCCCGCCCGGAGGAAGCTGGCTCAGCGCCTCGTCCGCCATCACCGTGTAGCCCTGCATGACGTCGCGCGGGATCTCGGTGTAGCCGGGATAGGAGGTGTCGGAGACGACGATCCAGCCCTGGCGGGCGGCGTCGGCGGCGGCCTGGCGCACGGCGTCGTCGTAGGTGCCGGCGACCCGGCGCACCTCGGCACCGAAGCGGGCGATGGCCTGCTCGCGCCCGCTGCTGACGGTGGCGTGGATGTAGATGACGCAGGCGCAGCCGAAGGTTCGCGCGCCCCAGGCGACCGAGCGGCCGTGGTTGCCGTCGGTGGCGCAGGTGACGGTGATGGCGCCGACAAGGTCGCGGTGCGCGCCGGCCGCGAGCTCGGCGCCGGTGGGCGTCCGCCCGGTCGCCGCCGCGACGCGCGCCTGGAGCTGGCGCAGCACGGCGTAGGCGCCGCCCAGCGCCTTGAAGCTGCCGAGACCGAAGCGGCCGCTCTCGTCCTTGTACCAGAGCCGGGCGATGCCGGCGTCGCTTGCCAGCTCCGGTAAGGCCACTAGCGGCGTCGGCGCGTAGCCGGGCCAGGAGGCGATCTCGGCGCGCGCCTGCGCAAAGCGCTCGCGGCTCAGCACGCCGCGCTGGCTTTCGCCATAGGCGAGATCGCGCGACGCGCGCGGATTCCGCGCGATCGCCACCGGCGTCCTGGCAAAAAATTCAGGCAGCATCTGGGTGCGTCCCGGTCAAAGCGCCGGAAAGCAAGCAGGATGCGCGGCGGCCGTCAACCATTCTCGCCGCTGCCCGCAAATGCGGCGTCTGCCCAAGCCCGCGGCAGCGGCGGGTCCGCGTTGATGCCCGGAGGACGCGGCGACCCGGCGGGAAACCCGCTTTTGCCCTGAAAATGAGCAAGGCTGTGGACTGGCACGGATTTCGCTGCTTTGATGCGCCATCGCGGCCTGCGGGTTGGCTGGCCGACGCAACGGGAGGCACTCCATGACAATCGCTTTGCACAATCTGCTCCGTGCCGGCGCGGCTTTGGCCGTGCTGGGCTCGGCGCTGGCGTTCGCGGCGCCCGATGCCGCGGCGCAGCAGAAGGTCCTTAAGGTCGTGCCGCACGCCGACCTGAAGAACATCGATCCGATCTGGACCACGGCCTACATCACCCGCAACCACGCCTATCTCGTCTACGACACGCTGTTCGCCCTCGACGACAAGCTGCAGGTGCAGCCGCAGATGGTCGACAAGTGGACGGTGAGCGAGGACAAGCTGACCTATACCTTCACCCTGCGCGACGGGCTGAAGTGGCACGACGGTGCGCCGGTGACGGCCGAGGACTGCGTCGCCTCGCTGCAGCGCTGGGGCAAGCGCGACAGCATGGGCCAGAAGCTGATGGACTTCACCGCCAAGCTCGAGGCAGTCGACGCCAAGACCCTCCGCCTGGTGCTGAAGGAGCCGTACGGCCTGGTGCTCGAATCGCTGGGCAAGATCAGCTCGAACGTGCCCTTCATGATGCCCAAGCGGATCGCCGAGACCGATCCCTTCAAGCAGATCACCGAGACCATCGGCTCCGGCCCGTTCAAGTTCGTCAAGGAGGAGTGGGTTCCCGGCAGCAAGGTCGTCTACGTCAAGAACGCCGACTACAAGCCGCGCAGCGAGCCGGCGTCGGGCGCCGCCGGCGGCAAGATCGCCAAGGTCGACCGCGTCGAGTGGCTCTACATTCCCGATCCGAACACGGCGATGAACGCCCTGATCAACGGCGAGGTCGACTATTACGAGAACCCGCCGCCCGACCTGGTGCCGCTGCTCGAGAAGGCGCCCAAGGTCAAGGTCGAGCAGCTCGACCCGCTCGGCAACCAGGGCATGCTGCGCTTCAACCACCTTCATCCGCCCTTCAACAACGTCAAGGCACGCCAGGCGGTGCTGTGGGCGATGAAGCAGGAAGACTACATGCGCGCCGCGGTCGGCAACCCGAAGTACTACAAGCCCTGCTATTCCTACTATGCCTGCGGCACGCCGAACGCGACCGAGGCCGGCGCCGAGCCGATCATGAAGCCCAACCTGGAGAAGGCGAAGCAGCTGCTCAAGGAATCGGGCTATGACGGGCGCAAGGTCGTCATCCTGCAGATGACCGACATCCCGGTGACCAACGCGGCGAGCCTGGTCACCGCCAACATGATGCGCCAGATCGGCTTCAACGTCGAACTGCAGGCGATGGACTGGAGCACGGTGACCTCGCGCCGCGCCATCAAGGAGCCGCCGGAGAAGGGCGGCTGGAACATCTTCCACACCTGGTGGATCGGCGGCGACATCCTCAACCCGATCACCGCCGCCGGCCTTGCCGCCGCCTGCGAGAAGTCGTGGTTCGGCTGGCCGTGCGACGCCGAGATGGAGAAAATGCGCAACGCCTTCGCCACCGAGACCGACCCGGCGAAGCAGAAGGAGCTGGCGCGCCAGATCCAGGTCAAGGCGTTCGAGATCGTGACCCACGGCAATTTCGGCACCTGGTACAACCCGGTCGCCTACCGTGACAACGTCAAGGGCATGATCCCCTCGCCGGTGCAGTTCTTCTGGAACATGGAGAAGAGCTGAGTCGCGGCCGGGGGCGGCGTCCGCCGCCCCCGCCTGCCGGCGTAGCGTACGCGTACCGATGTTCGCTTTCATCATTCGACGCATGCTGGCCACCATCCCCGTCATGGGGGTGGTGGCCCTCTTCGTTTTCCTGCTGCTGCATCTGAGTCCGGGCGATCCGGCGACGGTCATCGCCGGCGACTACGCCACGCCGCAGGACGTGGCCCGCATCCGCGCCCAGCTCGGCCTCGACAAGCCGCTCTACATCCAGTTCGGCACCTGGATCTGGAGCCTCCTGCGCGGCGACCTCGGCATCTCGATGTTCTCGAACTATCCGGTGACCACGCTGATCGGCCAGCGCGTCGAGCCGACGCTGATGCTGGCGCTGACCACGCTCGTCATCACCATCGGCGTCGCCGTGCCGATGGGGGTGATCGCGGCGTGGAAGGCCGGCACCTGGATCGACCGCACGGTGATGATCTTCGCCGTGCTCGGCTTCTCGGTGCCGGTGTTCGTGCTCGGCTACGTGCTGATCTACGTCTTCGCGCTCAAGCTCGGCGTGCTGCCGGTGCAGGGCTATGTCAGCATCCGTGAAGGCCTGGCGCCGTTCCTCTACAATATCATCCTGCCCAGCCTGACGCTCAGCGCCATCTACGTCGCGCTGATCGCCCGCATCACCCGGGCCAGCGTGCTCGAGGTGCTCGACGAGGACTACATCCGCACCGCCCGCGCCAAGGGCGTGGCCGAGAGCGGCGTGCTGATGCGCCACGCGCTGCGCAACGCCGCCGTGCCGATCGTCACCGTCATCGGCATCGGCGTCGCCCTGCTGATCGGCGGCGTGGTGGTCACCGAGAGCGTCTACAACATTCCGGGCGTCGGCCGGCTGGTGGTCGACGCCATCCTCAAGCGCGACTACCCGATCATCCAGGGGCTGATCCTGGTGTTCTCGGCGGTCTACATCCTGATCAACCTGGTCGTGGACATCGTCTACACGGCCCTCGACCCGAGGATCCGCTATTGAGCGCGGTTTACGAGCGGGCGGCCGATGCCGTCGCCGGGCGGCGCACGGCCGGCTACCGGCGGCTGCTGCGCCGGCACCCGACGATGCTGCTCGGCGGCGCGCTACTGGTCATCATCCTGGCGATGGCGCTGTGCGCGCCGTTCCTCTTCACCGGCGACCCGATCGCGCTCAACCCGATCGCGCGGCTGCGCCCGCCGTCGGCCGAGCAGTGGTTCGGCACCGACATGTTCGGCCGCGACATCTGGACCCGCGCCGTTTACGGCGCCCGCGTGTCGCTGGTCGTCGGCATCAGCGCCGCGGTGCTGAGCGTGCTGATCGGCCTCTCCATCGGCCTCGTCTCGGGGTACTTGCGCGCGCTCGACGGGGTGGTGATGCGGGTGATGGACGGCCTGATGGCGATTCCCGGCATCCTGCTCGCCATCGCCATGGTGTCGCTGGCCGGTGCCACGCTGGTCACCGTCACCGTTGCCATCACCATTCCCGAAATCCCGCGCGTCGTGCGCCTGGTGCGCAGCGTGGTCTTGAGCGTGCGCGAGGAGCCCTATGTCGAGGCCGCGATCGCCGCCGGCACGCCGCTGCCGCTGATCCTGCTGCGGCACGTGCTGCCCAATACCGTGCCGCCGCTGATCGTGCAGGCCACCTATGTCTGCGCCTCGGCGATGCTGACCGAGGCGATCCTGAGCTTCCTTGGCGCCGGTACCCCGCCCGAAATCCCGAGCTGGGGCAACATCATGGCCGAGGGCCGCACCTACTTTCAGCTCGCGCCCTGGATCATCTTCTTTCCCGGCCTGATGCTGGCGCTGACCGTGCTGGCGGTGAACGTGCTCGGCGACGGACTGCGCGACACGCTCGACCCGCGCATCGCCAAGCGGATGTGAGGCGGCGATGAGCGACGCGATCAAGCCGGTCCTCGACATCCGCAAGCTCAGCGTCGAGCTGCCGGCCGGCGCCGACCGCCGCTACGCCGTCGAGGACGTCAGCCTGCAGGTGTCGCCGCAGGAGATCCTCTGCGTCGTCGGCGAATCCGGCTCGGGCAAGTCGGTCACCGCGCATGCCGTGATGGGGCTGCTGCCGAAGAAGCAGCTCAAGCCGGTGGCCGGCCGCATCCTGCTCGACGGCGAGGATCTGCTCGCCGCCTCGGCCAGCCGTCTGCGCGAGCTGCGCGGCAGCCGCATGGCGATGATCTTCCAGGAGCCGATGACCGCCCTCAACCCGGTGATGAAGGTCGGCGACCAGATCGAGGAGGTGCTGAAGATCCACGGCCGCCTCGACGCGGCGGCGCGCGCCAAGCGGGTGATCGAGGTCATGCACGACGTGCGCCTGCCCGAGCCCGAGCGCATGCGCGGGGTCTACCCGCACCAGCTTTCCGGCGGCCAGCGCCAGCGCATCATGATCGCCATGGCTCTGGCGCTGGAGCCGGCGCTCCTGATCGCCGACGAGCCCACCACCGCACTCGACGTCACCACCCAGGCGCAGATCCTCAAGCTGATCAAGGAGCTGCAGCGCGAGCACAAGACCGGCGTGCTGTTCATCACCCACGATTTCGGCGTCGTCGCCGAGATCGCCGATCGGGTGGCGGTGATGCAGACCGGCCGCGTGGTCGAATTCGGCGACGCGGCGCAGGTGCTCGGCCGACCGCAGCATCCGTACACCCGGATGCTGATCTCGGCGGTGCCGAGCCTGACGCCGAAGCATCGCGCGCCGGTCGGCGATGCGCCGGTGGTGCTGCAGACCCGCAACTTGAACAAGACCTACCACACCCGCGGATTCTTCCAGCAGGCGCGCACCGTTCACGCCGCCAAGGACGTGACGCTCAGCGTGCGCCGCGGCGAGACGCTGGGCATCGTCGGCGAATCGGGCTCGGGCAAGTCGACTGTGGCGCGCTGCGTGGTGCGCCTGATCGACCCTTCCGGCGGCAGCATCCTGCTCGGCGCCGATGACATCGGCGCGCTGCGCGCCGGCCGGCTGCGGCCGCACCGCAAGCGGGTGCAGATCGTCTTCCAGGACCCCTACCGCTCGCTCAACCCGCGGCGCAGCGTCGGCCATTCGATCGTCGAGGGGCCGATGAACTACGGCTTGGCGAAGGCCGAGGCCTGGGCGCGGGCGCGCGACCTGATGAAGCTGGTCGGGCTCGATCCCGCTGCCGTCGACCGCTTCCCGCACCAGTTCTCGGGCGGCCAGCGCCAGCGCATCTGCATCGCCCGGGCGCTGGCGATGGAGCCCGAGCTGCTGATCGCCGACGAGGCGGTGTCGGCGCTGGACGTCTCGGTGCAGGCGCAGGTGCTCGAGCTGCTCGACGACATCCGCCGGCGCTTCCAGCTCGCCATGCTGTTCATCACCCACGACCTGCGCGTCGCCGCCCAGGTTTGCGATGCGGTCGCCGTCATGCACAAGGGCGAGGTGGTCGAGTACGGCCCGGCGGCGCAGGTCTTCGCCGCGCCGCGCCATGACTACACTCGGGCGCTGTTCGAGGCGGCGCCCGGCCGCAACTGGCAGTTCGGCCAGTTCGCGGCGGAATAGGCGTCACGCCGCCGGGCGGTCGGCGCCCTTCGGCCCCAGATCCTTGAGCCTGAGCGCGCGCCCCGGCCGGGCGCCGGTGGCGGCGCCGTTGCGCCATACCGCGCGGCCGTTGACCGTCACCAGCTCGATGCCCGCCGCCGGCCGGGTCGGCTCATCCCAGGTGGCGCGGTCGATCACCGTCCTGGGATCGAACAGCACCAGGTCGGCATGGGCGCCCGGCCGGAGCACGCCGCGGTCGCGGATGCCGAACTGCGCCGCCGGCAGGCCGGTCATGCGCCGCACCGCCTCCTCGAGCGCAAACAGCCCGACGTCGCGCGCATAATGGCCGAGCACGCGCGGGAAGGTCCCCCACAGCCGCGGGTGCGGATGCTCGTCGTGCGGCAGGCCGTCGGAGCCGATCATGGTATGGGGAAAGGCGAGGATGCGGCGCACGTCCTCCTCGGCCATCATGAAATAGATGGCCCCGGCGGGCATCAGGCGGTCGCCGGCCTCCTCGACGCTGACGCCCCATTCGGCGGCGAGCTCGGCGAGATCGCGCCCCGCCGCCTCGGGATGCGGCTTCGACCAGGTGATCAGCACCTTGCTCGCGCCCATGGTGCGGCGCGTGTCGAGCACCGTCGAGCCGGCGACATAGGGGTAGGCGTCGAGGCCGATCTTCTGGCCGGCGCGCGCCCGCTCGATCAGCGCCAACGTCTCGCGCGAGCGGCCGTGGTTGGCCCTGCCGGCGCATTTGTGGTGCGAGATCACCACCGCCACGCCGGCAACGCGGCCGATGCGGAACGTCTCCTCGAGGGAATCGGTGACGCGGTCGGTCTCGTCGCGCATGTGCGTGCTGTGGATGCCGCCGACCGGCGCCAGCGCCTTGGCGAGCTCGATCACCTCCTCGGTCGGCGCCGCGTTCGCCGGCCGGTAGAAGAGGCCGGTGCTCATGCCGGCGGCGCCGGCGGCCAGCGCCCGCTCGAGCCGGTCGCGCATCACCCTGATCTCCGCCGGCGTCGCCGCGCGGTCGAGCGAATCCATCGCGCCGACGCGCAAGGTCGAATGGCCGACCTGGCAGACCGCGTTGGTCGCCGGCGGGTCGCGGTCGAGGGCATCGAGATAGGCGCCGAACTCGGCGAAGAACAACTTCGGCTCGGGCGCCACCAGGTCGAGCGGCGGCGGCGGCGGCCGGTTGGTGGCGAGCGGCGCCAGGCTGACGCCGCAATTGCCGGTCACCACCGTGGTGACGCCTTGGCTGATCTTGCAGGTCATCAGCGGATCGGCGAACAGCAGGCGGTCGTCGTGGGTGTGCACGTCGATGAAACCGGGAGCGAGCGCCTTGCCGCCGGCATCGATCTCGCTGGCGCCATGCAGCGCGCCGATGTCGCCGAGCGCCGCGATGCGGTCGTCCTTGACCGCCAGGTCGCCCTTGCGACCGGGGCCGCCGAGGCCGTCGATGAGCAGGGCGTTGCGGATGACAAGATCGGCAGAATCGGCTGACTTCGGCATTGCCGGGCGGATTTCCTGTCCTGGACGAGATGATCAGTATAGCGGCGCCGCCGCGCCCGGCACCATCTCCCGCGCCGGGCGCGCCAGTTGCATCCCGATCGTGCTATGCTCGTTCCGTCAGGGACGAGCGGGGAGGCGGACCATGATCGGCCGGGAACGGTTGCGGGCCTTGACCGAGGCGCTGGCGCTGCCGGCGTTGCTGGCGTTGACGCTCGTCCTGTTGCTGCCCGCCTCGGCGCGCGCCGCCGGCTGCCAGCTGGTGGCGAGCGGCCCGCGGCCGATGCCGGCGAGCCTCAGGCTGGCGAACAGCGAGCCGGGGCGGGTGGATGTCACCTTCCTCGGCCATTCGAGCTTCCTCATCCAGACGCCGCAGGGCGCGAGCGCGGTGAGCGACTACAACGGCTACGTCAAACCCACAGTCCTGCCCGACATCGTGACCATGAACGTGGCGCACAGCTCGCACTACACCGACGCTCCCGAGCCCGAGATCAAGTTCGTGCTGCGCGGCTGGACGGAGACGGGCGTACCAGCGCGCCACGACCTCCGCTTCAGGGATCTGCGCGTCCGCAACGTCACCACCGACATCCGTGGCTTCGGCGGCCTCAGGCCGAACGGCAATTCGATCTTCATCTTCGAGGTCGCCGAGCTTTGCATCGTCCATCTCGGCCATCTGCATCACCTGCTGACGCCCACGCACCTGGCCGAGATCGGCCAGGTCGACGTGCTGATGATGCCGGTCGACGGCCAGTTCACCATGGGCCAGCTCGATATGGTCGAGGTGATCGCCCAGCTCAAGCCGCCGCTCGTCCTGCCGATGCACTATTTCACAGCCGATACCCTGGCGGCCTTCCTCGACCGCGCGCGGCCGCACTTCGGTGTCCGCATGAACGACGTGGCGAGGATCACGCTGAGCAGGGCAACACTGCCCGCCAAGACCGAAATTCTTGTGCTGCCCGGCCGCTGACGGGGACAGACCGATGCTTGGGCGGCGCCTTGTTAAGGCCGAAGCAACGAGGGTATCCTTCGGAGCCGGCGGCGCTCGCGACATCGGCGCGTGCCGAGGGGGGCAGGGAAGCGCGACACTTTATGGTTTGCCCGCCCGTTTGCGCAGCGTGGCGGCGAGACAGGTCAGCGCCTCGCCGGGTGGCGGCAACGGGGCCAGGTCGGAAGAGGGGGATTGTGCATCGATGGCACAGAGAAGCGGTCGAAGCCATATACCGCCTGCCGCCAATCTGGTCGATCTGCTGCGTTGGCGAGCCGGGCGCGGCCCCGAGCGAATCGGCTTCACCTTTCTCGTCGATGGCGACCGCCAGGAATCCAATCTCAGCTACGGCGCCCTCGACCGCTGGGCGCGGGCCATTGCCGCCTGGCTGCGGGCGCGTGGCGCAGCCGGCGAGCGCGTGCTGATTCTGACGCCGCCGGGCCTCGACTTCATCGCTGCCTTCTTCGGCACGCTTTATGCCGGCGCGATCGCCATCCCGGCCTTTCCGCAGCGGCCCAACCGGCCGATGCCGCGCCTCAACATCCTTGCCGCCGATGCGACGCCGCGCTTTGCCATGACCACCACGGCGGTGCTCGCCGATCTGGCGCCGCGGCTCGGCGACCACGCGGCGCTCACCCGCCTGGAATGGCTGGCCACCGACACGGTCGAGTTGGCCCTTGCCGATGCCTGGCAGCCGCCGGCAATCGCCGACAGCGACATCGCCTACCTGCAATACACTTCCGGCTCGACCTCGACGCCCAAGGGGGCGATGATCACGCACGCCAACGTGATCGCCAACATGGCGATGATCCACGAGGCGTTCGCCCACCCGCCCGACCAGCCGGCGGTGAGCTGGCTGCCTGTAAACGTCACCGACCCCCCGGTGGTCGTGGA
>CAYTWJ010000072.1:0-11260 GCA_964442055.1 uncultured Rhodospirillaceae bacterium
TGTAGCAGGCCGCGCCGGGCGCCACCGCCAGCGAGACGCCGTGCTGCTCGGCCTGCACGGCGTCGAGCGAGGTGGTCTAGGTGTCGACGGCGACCAGCCCGGCCGCCGCCGCCCGGGCGATCCAGCCGTCGAGCGCGGCGAGGTCCTGCACCAGCTCGTAATGCGGCGCGGCGGGCGGCGTCGCCTCGGCTGCCGCCGCGTCGCGATCGGCGACGCCGCCGCTCTCGGCGAGGCGCGCGCCGAGCCGCTCCTTGAGCGAGCGCAGCTCCATCTCGTCGAGGAAGGCGAACAGCGGCGCCGGCTCGATCGGCTTCAGCGTCAGGTCGTCAAGGCCGAGCTCGAGCTCGACGTCGTCGCGCAGCCTGACCAGCTCGCGGCTAAGCCGCGCCTTGTCGGCGTTGCCGAGCAGCGTCTCGCGCCGCTTCGGCTGTTTGATCTCGCCGGCCCGCGCGAGCAGCGTCTCGAGGTCGCCGTAGGCGTTGATCAGCTCGGCCGCGGTCTTGACGCCGATGCCGGGCACGCCGGGCACGTTGTCGGTGCTGTCGCCGGCCAGCGCCTGCATGTCGACCATCTTCTCGGGATCGACGCCGAATTTCTCGCGCACCTCGGCGGCGCCGATCGGGCGCTGCCTGATCGGGTCGAGCATGGTGACGCCCGGCCGGATCAGCTGCATCAGGTCCTTGTCGGACGAGACGATGACCACCTCGGCGTCGTGCTCGCGGGCGATGCGGGCGAAAGTCGCGATGACGTCGTCGGCCTCGAAGCCTTCCTTTTCGATCGCCGGCACGTTGAAGGCGCGCACGGCGTCGCGGATGGCGCCGAATTGCGGGATCAGGTCCTCGGGCGGCGCCTCGCGGTTGGCCTTGTATTCGGGATAGATGTCGTGGCGGAAGGTGCGGCGCGCGTGGTCGAAGATCACCGCCAGGTGGCTGACCGCACCGTCGCTCTGCGCCGTCTCGAGCAGCCGGTTGAGCATGTTGCAGAAGCCGGCGACGGCGCCGACCGGCATGCCGTCCTTGCGCCGCGTCAGCGGCGGCAGCGCGTGGTAGGCGCGGAAGATGAAGCCGGAGCCGTCGACGAGATAGAGCTTGTGCCGGGCGGGCGCCATGGCCGCACTATGCCACGCCGCCGCCGGCCGGCCCAAGCGCGCCGCCGGCGATCCGCGCCGCCGCGCTCAGTGCGCCGGCGCCGGCGCCGCCCCTTCGGCGAGCTCGTAGCGGCGGCCGCAATAGGGGCAGTCGACGCGGCGCTTGTCGCCCATGTTGAGATAGACGCGCGGATGGCCGAGCGCGCCGTTGCCGCCGTCGCAGGCGACGATTGTGGTCTCGACCTTGATCACCTCGGCGGCCCGCATGGTCCCCCCTTTCGCCCGGCGCCGCGCTGGCTGCCGCGCCGGCCGGATGATACCCACCGTCGCGGCCGACGCAACCGCGCGGGCCGGGCCCCGGCGGCGCCTGATTGCGCCTGCCGCCGCCATCCATTATGGTCGGCGCCGCCCGTTCCCGACGCACCCGTAGCTCAGCTGGATAGAGCGCTGCCCTCCGAAGGCAGAGGTCACAGGTTCGAATCCTGTCGGGTGCGCCACCGACCTTTGCGGCCCCGCGTTCCATCGCGGGAGTGCGACGCTCAAGGCGCCAGCTTGTAGATGCGGCGGGCGTTCTCGATCGCGATCCTGCGCCGCAGATCCTCGGGCAGCGCGGCGAGGAAGGCTCGCGTGCGCTCGAGGTTGGTGGCCGAGAGGCGGGCGAACACCTGGCCCGGCGCGGTGCCCGACAGCCCCGGCGCCGGCACGAACCGGTCGGTGCCGATGGTGAAGCGGTCCGGAAAGTCGCCGAGCAGCCGCCGCCATTCCGGCTTCAGCGCGAGCTCGCGGGTGAGCGGGTGGTTCTGCGGCGCCCGGCCGGGCATCAGCCTCAGGCTCATGTAGAGGTTCGGGTGCCGGCGCAAGAGATCGCGCGCCAGCCCGGGCGTCCCGTGGCCGAGCATGTCCGACCCGGCATGCGCCCAGACGATGCGGGCGCGCCGCTCGTGCGCCAGCAGCCGCTCGAAGGCGACGAGATTGGCGGCGAATTCCGGCGGATTGGCCGGGGTCGCCAGCCCGGCCGGCAGCTTCATGTCTTGGGCGACGACATCGAAATGGATGTCGATCGGCACGTCGCGGCGGGCGGCGATCTCGGCCAGCAGCAGGAACAGCGGATGATCCGCCGCCGCTTGGCTGTAGAGATGCCCGGGGGTGAGTGACAGGTGATGGACGCCCATCTCGCCGAACCCGGAGGCGCCGGCGGCCAGCACCTCGTCGGCCATGGCCTCGAATCGCCGGCGCAATGCCGCATCGACCCGCTCGGGCGGCGTGGCGTGGATGAGCCGGTTCAGGCGCGAGCCGCCGAGGAAGACGAAGCGCCGGCCATGGGCGCGCAGTGCCGACGCATAGGCGTCGAAATCGTAGGGCCGCGGCACGCCGTCCACCTGCGGCGTCGGCAGCACGATCGCCTGGGCGATGCCGGCGGCGTCCATCGCCCGGACGGCCTCGCGCGCGGCATCGGCGAAGGCGTCACTGGCGCCGCCGACCAGGTGCATGTGGGTATCGATCCAGGCGCCTTGCGCCGCCGCCGGCCCGATCAAGCGCCCGAGCAGCAGCACCAGAATGAGCGCCGCGGTCCGCGCCGGCGTGCCGCGCCGCGGGCGGCGACCGGTCCGCTGCCCGGCCCTCCCGGCGCGGCTATACTGTTGGCCGATGAAACGCACCCTCGCTTTGCTCTGGCCGCTGCCGCTGGCGCCGCTCTTCGTCTGGCTGGCGGCCGAGGACCATATCCGCCTCGGCGGCGGCGACAAGGACATCATCCTCGGCATTCCGCTGGCGCTGTTCGCGCTGATCTATCTGCCGGCCTACGGCGTCTTCTGGTGGCGCGGGCACGGCGCCGCCGCCGCCGCCTGGCGCGCGGCGCTGGCGGCGTTCCTGCTCTTGCTGGCGGTGTGGGTGGGGCTGCTCACGCTGTCGCTCGCGGGCGTGGTCGGCCCGCGCCTCTAGGCCGCGCGGGCGACGGCCTGGCGGTCCCAGCCGATCTCGTCCATCACCCGCTCGAGCAGCGCGTTGCCGTCGCGGATCGCCTTCTCGAGCGAACGGCGCGCCGCCGCCTCGTCGCCGCGGGCCAGGGCGTCGATCAGCTCGGCGTCGTTGCGGTTCTGCTCCTCGACCGGGTAGCTGGCCAGCGCCTCCGGCCGCCGGACCAGGGAAATCAGCGTCGGCTGCGACTGCAGCCACAGGCTGCGGATCGCCTCGACCAGGGCCGGGATACGCGAGGCGCGGTAGATGCCGAAACGGAAGGCCTTGTGCAGCCGCGTGATCGCCCGGGCATCGCGGGCGATCCGGGCCGCCGCCAGCTCCCCGGCGAGGCGCCCCGCCTCGGCCAGTTCCTCGGGCGTGATCCGTCCGGCGGCCAGCGCGACCGCATGCTGCTCAAGCAGGCAGCGCACCTCGCGGACGTCGAGGAACTCGCGGCGGCTGAGCCGGGGCACGGTCATCGAGCGGTTGGGCTGCATGACCAGGGCGCGCTCGGCGGCGAGCCGGCGGAAGGCCTCGCGCACCGGCGTGGCGCTGACACCCAGTAGCTCGCTGACGTCGCGGATGGTGATCTTCTGCCCGGCGCGGAAGGCGCCGCTCACCAGCGCCTGGCGCAGGTGCTCGTAAACCCGCTCGCGCTGGGTCTCGTACGCGGCATCGGCCTCGATTACCTGCATCCCCCGCCCCCTTTCGACGGCGCCGGCCTATGCCCGGCCGTCTAGTCCGTTAGGCTCTGGCTTACGCTAAAGAACGCAGATGGCGAAGGTCGAGTCGTTCTTGCTTTTTCGCCGGCGAGCGACCGTGCCATCGCGTCGCAGGAGACAAGCCTAAGCTTTTAGTCAAAGCCGATCTACCTCTTAGGCGCCAATTTACTCGGCGTGCCCAAGATCGGGCCTTGAAGAGGGGGTGGGATGGCCGCCAAAGGGGCACGCGAGGCGATAGCCGGGGCGCAGGTTCCGTCCAGCGGAACGGGGCGGTCGTTGCCATGACGCGGCCCGTTCCGGAACGGCGCCTGGTCCTGCGCCTGATGGAATTCCGGGAGGCGCGCCGCCAGGGCCGCCGCTTCCCGGCGCTGGCCGACATCGATCCCGGGGCCATCGCCGACCTGTGGCCGAGCTGCTTCGTGCTCGACACCGCGCGCCACCCGAGCTTCCCCTATTTCCACTATTTCGGGCCGGCGCTGGCGCAATACAGCGGCGTCTTCCTGAGCGGCAAGAGCGATTGGACGGCGACCCTGCTCGACAAGGCGGTCGCCAAGTACCGCGAGGCGCTGCTACGCCAGGAGCCGGTCCTGATCGAGGACGAGCTCACCCGCTTCGACGGCCGCCGGCTGCTCTTCCGCAGCGTGCTCCTGCCGCTGAGCGACGACCAGCGCAGCGTCAATTTCCTGCTCGGCGCCGCCAACGGCAAGCTGGCGGCCGAGAAGGACGGGATGCGTTCCTAGCGGCCCGGCGCCGCGACCTCGAAGCGCGCCTCGCTGAGATAGAAGATATGCCGGCCGATCTTCGGGCCGGGCGCCAGGTCCTTGCGCCAGGACGGGTTCACGTAATCGGCGTGATACCAGAGGGCGCCATGCGTGGGGTCCTCGGACAGCCCCCAGTAGATCAGCTGGGCCATGGTCTGGCTGCGCCGCCAAGCCGCCCGCTCGACCGGATGGTCCGAGGGCTGGTCGGTGCGCGCGTCGCAGCGCCACGAGAAATGGCAGTCGCCGCGCGGACGCTGGCTGCCCTGGTCGACCACCTTGCAGACCGAGCGCGGGAAGCGCCGGTCGGCGACGCGGTTCATCACCACGTGGCCGACCGCGATCTGCCCCGGGCCGGGCTCGCCGCGCGCCTCGTGATAGATGGTCAGCGCCAGGCACTCGATCTCGCGGCTCGCGTCGGCCTTGGCCTCGGCCTGCGCCGTCCCGCCAAGGAGAGCGGCGGCGGCCATCGCAAGCGCGCCCGCCGCGACCAGACGGCTGCGGCGCGCGGTGAGGAAATCGACGATTCTGTTCATAGTGTTCTTGCCTCCGCCCTCGGGCCCGCCGGCCCGTCGCCAGCAATACATTAGTAAACAGAACGATAACAGGATGACGAAGTTTGCATAAAACTGTCAAGTTAATCGAAGAGAAAATGATGGTTATCGCCGTAACATGGCGCCGTTAACCATTATTGTTAACATCGTCTTGCATTGATTTTCTGGCAGTTTTGCCGTCTTTGCCGGTAAGCGCGCGCGGCCCTGCCAGCCGGCCGTCGCCGGCGATTGCCGGAGCGCTGCGGCTGCCGTAGTCTGCGGCCTGCGATGGTTCCGTGACCGGATGAAAAGGGAACAGGGTGCCGCCGGCCCCGCCGGCCCATGCCCTGGCTGCCCCCGCAACTGTGAGCGGCAAGCCGACGCCCCAAGCGCGCCACTGGGAAACCGGGAAGGCCGGGCGAGGCAGACGAGCCGCGAGCCAGGAGACCTGCCATCGCAACGCCAGTGCGACGGGCCGGGCGGGGTGCCCCGGCAGGCGGTGCGGCCCTCGGCGAGGCGCCGCCCCCGGCACGCGCAATGGCACGGGTCAACCGGGAGCAGGTCCCTTGCCGAGCGCGACGATCTCCGCCGATGACGAGGCCCGCCGGGCGGCGGGGGTGCCGCTGCCGCCGCTGACCCTCGTGCTGGGCGGCGCCCGCTCGGGCAAGAGCCGCTATGCCGAGGCCCTGGTCGAAGGCCAGCCGGGGGCCTGCATCTACCTCGCCACCGCCACCGCCGGCGACGCCGAGATGGCCGAGCGCATCCGCCGCCACCGGGCGCGCCGAGGGGCGCGCTGGCGGACCGTCGAGGCGCCGCTCGAGCTCGCCGCCATCTTGTCGCGCGAGGCCGGCCCGGGGCGGGCGGTGCTGGTCGACTGCCTCACCTTGTGGCTCAGCAACCTCATGGCCGCCGGGCGCGATGTCGAGCAGGCCACGCGCGATCTCGGCGAAGCCCTGCCCCGGCTCGGCGGACCGGCGGTGCTGGTCTCGAACGAGGTCGGGCTCGGCATCGTGCCGGACAACGCGCTGGCGCGCGCCTTCCGCGACCATGCCGGCCGGCTGCATGCGACGATCGCGGGGCTGGCCCAGTCGGTCGTGCTCACCGTTGCCGGGCTGCCGCTGGCGGTCAAACCGCCGCCGCCGGGGGGTCCGGCGTGAACCGCCCGGCCAAGATCCCGGCCACGGTCATCACCGGCTTCCTTGGCGCCGGCAAGACGACGCTGATCCGCCACCTGCTCGCCCGCGCCGGCGGAAGGCGGCTCGCCCTGGTCATCAACGAGTTCGGCGACGTCGGCATCGACGGCGAGATCCTGGCCGCCTGCGGCGACGGCATTTGCGCCGACGACATCGTCGAGTTGGCCAACGGCTGCATTTGCTGCACGGTGGCCGACGATTTCCTGCCGACGATGACAAGGCTGCTGGCCCGGCCGGCGCCGCCCGATCACATCGTCATCGAGACCTCGGGCCTGGCCCTGCCCAAGCCGCTGGTGCAGGCCTTCAACTGGCCTGAGATCCGCACCCGCGTCACGGTCGACGGCGTCGTCGCTGTGGTCGACGGCCCGGCCGTAGCCGCGGGCCGCTTCGCCGACGACCTCGCGGCGCTCGCGCGCCAGCGCGCCGCCGATCCCGGCGTCGAGCACGACAACCCGGTCGCCGAGCTGTTCGAGGACCAGCTCGCCTGCGCCGACCTGGTGGTGGTCGCCAAGAGCGACCTGCTCGACGGCGCCGGGCTCGCCGCGGTCCGAGCGCGGCTTGCGCCGCACCTGCGCCCGGCGGTCAAGGCGCTGCCGGCGGCGCAGGGCCGCCTCGACGGCGCGGTGCTGCTCGGGCTGGGCCTCGCCAGCGAACAAGGCATCGACGCGCGGCCCTCGCATCACGACGGCGAGGCGGCGCACGACCACGACGATTTCGCGAGCTTCTCGCTCGCCCTCGCCGAGGTGGCCTCGCCCGAGGCGCTGGCGGCGCGCTTGCGCCCGCTCCTCGCCGCGCCGGGCGTGCTGCGCGTCAAGGGCTTTGCCGCCGTGAAGGGCCGGCCGATGCGGCTCGTCGTCCAGGCGGTCGGCGCGCGCCTGCAATGCCATTACGACCGCGAGTGGCGGCCGGGCGAGCCCCGCGCCGGACGCCTGGTCGTCATCGGCGAGAAGGCGATGGACGTCGGCGCCCTGCGCGCCGCCCTAAGGTCTTAGGGCGATGCATCTCCTCGCCGCCAGGCCCGGCAGCATCGACGACGGCAGCGCCGCCGTCGATCTCGGCCAGACGCCGGCCGAGCTGGTGGTGCTTTCCGCCGCCGATACCGAGCTCGCCTGCCTCGCCGCGGCGCGGGCGCGCATGGGTGAAACGGCGCCGACGCTGCGCCTCGCCAATCTCCTGCGGCTGCGCCACAACCTGTCGGTCGATCTCTATGTCGAGCGGGTGGTCGCGGCGGCGCGCCTCGTCGTCGTCCGGCTGCTCGGCGGCAGCGGCTACTGGCCCTACGGCGTCGAGCGCATCGTCGCCGCCTGCCAGGCACGCTTCATTCCGCTGGCGCTGCTGCCGGGCGACGCCGAGCCCGACGCCGAACTCGCGGCGCTGTCCTCGCTCGCGCCCGAGGCGCGCCACCGCCTGTGGCAGTACCTGGTCCAGGGCGGCGGCGACAACGCGGCTTCGTTCCTCGGCTATGCCGCGAGCCTTTTGGGGCGCGAGGCGCCCTGGCGCGAGCCCGCGCCGATCGTGCCCGCCGGCCTCTACTGGCCCGGCTGCGCGACGCCGACGCTCCACGACCTCCGCGCGCACTGGCGCGATGAGGCGCCGGTGGCGGCACTGGTCTTCTACCGCGCTCTCGTCCAGGCCGCCGATCTGGCGCCGATCGACGCGCTGATCGAAGCGCTTGGCCGCCACGGGCTCAATACGCTGCCCGTCTTCGTCGCCAGCCTGAAGGACAAGGTGTCGGCCGCGCTGCTCGAGGACCTGCTCGCAGCGGCGGCGCCGGCGGTGGTGCTCAACGCCACCGGCTTCGCGGTGGCGACGCCGGGGGCGGCACGGGCGGCGACGCCCTTCGACGGGGCGGATTGTCCGGTCCTGCAGGTCGTGCTGGCCGGATGCAGCGCGGCGGCCTGGCGCGACGGCGCGCGGGGCCTCGGCGCGGCCGACCTGGCGATGAACGTGGCGCTGCCCGAGGTGGACGGGCGCATCCTCGCCCGCGCGATCTCCTTCAAGGGCGAGGCGCGCTTCGACGCGGCGACGCAATGCGCGCCGGTGCGCCACGAGCCGGTCGCCGACCGGGTCGAATTCGTCGCCGCGCTTGCCGCCGCCTGGGCGCGGTTGCGGGCCGTGCCGCCGGCGACGCGGCGCATCGCGCTGGTGCTGGCCAACTACCCGAACCGCGACGGGCGGATCGGCAACGGCGTCGGCCTCGACACGCCGGCGGCGACCGTGAACGTGCTGCGGGCGCTGGCCGACGCCGGCTACACGGTCGAAGGCGCGCCCGCCGACGGCGAGGCGCTGATGCGCCGCCTCACCACGGGGCCGACCAACGCCGCCGGATCGCGCGCGCGCGACGGCGGCGGATTTTTCGCGCTCGCCGACTATCGCCGCTTCTTCGCCGGCCTGCCGCCGGCGCTGCGCGAGGCGGTGACGGCGCGCTGGGGCGCGCCCGAGGCCGACCCCTTCGTCGCCGGCGACGCGTTCCGCCTAGCGGCGCACCGCTTCGGCAACGTCGTCGTCGCGGTGCAGCCGGCGCGCGGCTACAACATCGACCCCGCCGCCTCCTACCACGACCCGGCGCTGGTGCCGCCGCACGGCTATCTCGCGGCCTACGCCTGGCTGCGGACCGGCTTCGCCGCGCACGCGATCGTGCACATGGGCAAGCACGGCAACCTGGAATGGCTGCCGGGCAAGGCGCTGGCGCTGTCGGCCGAATGCTTCCCCGAGGCCGCGCTCGGGCCGCTGCCCCATCTCTATCCCTTCATCGTCAACGATCCCGGCGAAGGAACCCAGGCCAAGCGGCGCGCCCAGGCGCTGATCGTCGATCATCTGACGCCGCCGCTGACCCGCGCCGAGAGCTACGGGCCGCTCGCCGAGCTCGAGCAGCTCGTCGACGAGTATTACGAGGCCGCCGGCGTCGATCCGCGCCGCCTCGCATTGCTCGCCGAGCGCATCGTCGCGCTGGCGCGCCAGAGCGGCCTCGACCGCGATTGCGGCATGGCGGGCGACGACGACACCGACGCCGCGCTGGGCAAGCTCGACGCCTATCTCTGCGAGCTCAAGGAAATGCAGATCCGCGACGGGCTGCACGTCTTCGGCCGCTCTCCCGCCGGCGCGCAGCTCACCGACCTCCTGGTGGCGCTGACGCGGCTGCCGCGCGGCGCCGCGCCGAACGAGGCCTCGCTGCAGCGCGCGCTGGCCGCCGATCTCGGGCTCGCGGGCTTCGATCCGCTCGACTGCGACCTCGCCGCGCCGTGGACCGGGCCGCGCCCGGCGGCGCTGGCCGGCGACGCGGGCGCCTGGCGCAGCAATGGCGACACCATGGAGCGCATCGAGAATCTCGCGCGGGCGCTGGTCGGGAACGAGCGCGCGCCCGAACCCGGCTGGACCCGCACGCAGGCGGTGCTCGGCGACATCACGTCCCGGCTGCGGCCGGCCGTCGAAGCGAGCGGCGGGCGCGAGATCGCCGGGCTGCTCGCCGGCCTCGACGGCCGCTTCGTCGCGCCGGGACCGTCGGGCGCCCCGACGCGCGGCCGGCCCGACGTGCTGCCGACGGGGCGCAACTTCTACTCGGTCGACTGCCGGGTGGTGCCGACGCCGGCGGCCTGGCAGCTCGGCTGGCGCTCGGCGATGCAGCTCGTCGAGCGCCATCGCCAGGAGCACGGCGACTGGCCGCGCGCCGTCGCGCTCTCCGCCTGGGGCACCGCCAACATGCGCACCGGCGGCGACGACATCGCCCAGGCGCTGGCGCTGATGGGCGCGCGGCCGACCTGGGACGCCGCCTCGCGCCGCGTCACCGGCTTCGAGATCCTGCCGCTCGATCTGCTCGACCGGCCGCGCGTCGACGTCACCTTGCGCGTCTCGGGCTTCTTCCGCGACGCCTTCCCCGGCCAGATCGACCTGGTCGATTCGGCGGCGCGCGCCGTCGCCGCGCTCGACGAGCCGCCCGACCGCAACCCGCTCGCCGACCGGGTCGCGCGCGACGCCGCCCGGCTGGTCGCGCAGGGGCTCGACGCCGCGCGCGCGCGCCGGCGCGCCGGCCATCGCGTGTTCGGCTCCAAGCCGGGCGCCTACGGCGCCGGGTTGCAGGCGCTGATCGACGAGCGGGGCTGGCGCGGCGACGCCGACTTCGCCCGCGCCTATCTCGCGTGGGGCGGCTACGCCTACGGCGCCGGCGCCGAGGGCGAGGCGGCGCACGGGCTGCTGGAATCGCGCCTCGCCACCGCCGAGGCGGTGCTGCACAACCAGGACAATCGCGAGCACGACCTGCTCGATTCGGATGACTATTACCAGTTCGAAGGCGGGCTCGCCGCCGCGGTGCGCCATTTCTCGGGCCGCCAGCCGGCGCTCTACCACAACGACCATTCGCGCCCCGAGCGCCCCGTCGTGCGCACGCTCGCCGACGAGATCGGCCGCGTCGTGCGGGCGCGCGCCGCCAATCCGAAATGGATCGCCGGCGTCATGCGCCACGGCTACAAGGGCGCCTTCGAGATGGCGGCGACGGTGGATTACCTGTTCGCCTTCGCCGCCACGGCGCGCGTCGTCGCCGACCATCATTTCGACGCCGTCTTCGACGCCTATCTCGGCGACGAGCGGGTGCTCGACTTCCTGCGCCGCAGCAACCCGGCGGCGGCGCGCGAGATGGCGGAGCGGCTGATCGAGGCGTGCGAGCGCGGCCTGTGGCGGCCGCGCGCCAATTCGGCGCGCGCCCGGCTGGCGGCGGTCGCCGGCCTGCAAGGCGAGGCGGCATCGTGAGCGGCGCGCCGAGCGAGGACGAGATCAACGCCCGCGCCAACGAGAAGGCGCGCCGGCGCAAGGAGGCGCGCGCGCGCATCCTCGCCGGCAAGACCATCGAGAAGGGCCTGCTCATCGTCCACACCGGCAAGGGCAAGGGCAAATCGACCGCCGCCTTCGGCCTCGCCTTGCGCGCCATCGGCAACGGCATGCGCGTCGGCATCGTGCAGTTCGTCAAGGGCAGGTGGCAGACCGGCGAGCGCGCCGTGCTCGAGCGCTTTCCCGGGCA
>CAYTWJ010000073.1:0-11196 GCA_964442055.1 uncultured Rhodospirillaceae bacterium
GCCGCACCTATCCGGCCGATTTCGTCCGCGCCCTGACCGAAGCGGGCTATCTGGCGGCGCTGATCCCCGAAGACTACGGCGGCAGCGGCCTCGGCCTCGGCGCCGCGGCGGCGATCCTCGAGGAGGTGCACCGCAGCGGCGGCAACGGCGCCGCCTGCCATGCCCAGATGTACACGATGGGCACCGTGCTCCGGCACGGCAGCGCCGCGCAGAAGGCGGACTGGCTGCCCGGCATCGCCGCCGGCAGCCTGCGCCTGCAGGCCTTTGGCGTGACCGAGCCGACCGCCGGCACCGACACCACCGCGATCAAGACGACGGCGGTGCGGCGCGGCGACGTCTACGTGGTCAACGGCCAGAAGATCTGGACCTCGCGCGCCGAGCATTCCGACCTGATGCTGCTGCTGGCGCGCACCATGCCGCGCGACCAGGTGGCGCGCAAGACCGACGGGCTGTCGGTCTTCCTCGTCGACATGCGCGCGGCCAGGGGCCGCGGACTGACGATCACCCCGATCCGCACCATGATCAACCACGCCACCACCGCGGTCTTCTTCGACGATCTCGAAGTGCCGGCCGGGAACCTGATCGGCGAGGAGGGCAAGGGCTTCCGCTACATTCTCGACGGCATGAACGCCGAGCGCATCCTGATCGCCGCCGAATGCATCGGCGACGCGCGCTGGTTCATCGCCAAGGCCGCCGGCTATGCCAAGGAGCGGACAGTCTTCGGCCGCCCGATCGGCCAGAACCAGGGCATCCAGTTCCCGATCGCGCGGGCCTATGCCCAGACCGAGGCGGCGGCGCTGATGGTGCGGCAGGCGATCGCGCTCTACGAGGCCGGCCAGCCCGCCGGCAAGGAGGCCAACATGGCCAAGCTGCTCGCCTCCGAGGCGTCCTGGGCCGCCGCCGACACCTGCCTGCAGACGCATGGCGGTTTCGGTTTCGCCGAGGAATACGATGTCGAGCGCAAGTTCCGCGAGACGCGGCTCTACCAGGTGGCGCCAATCTCGACCAACCTGATCCTCTCCTATCTGGCCGAGCACGTGCTCGGCCTGCCGCGCTCGTATTGAGGCGCTGATGGCCTTCACCCAGTCGCTCTGAGCGGATCAAGAGGGGAATGAGCATGCCGCACCTGGCCGCCGACGACGGCGTCCGGCTCTACTACGAGGAGACCGGGGCCGGCACGCCGATCGTGTTCGTGCACGAGTTCGCCGGCGATCATCGCTCGTGGGAGCCGCAGGTCAGGTATTTCGCCCGCTGCTACCGCTGCATCACCTTCAACGCCCGCGGCTACCCGCCCTCCGATGTCCCGGCCGAGGCCGAGCGCTATTCGCAGGCGCGGGCGCGCGACGACATCCGCGCCGTGCTCGACGCGCTCGGGATCGACCGCGCCCACATCGTCGGCCTGTCGATGGGTGGCTTCGCCACGCTGCATTTCGGCTTCACCTATCCCGAGCGGGCGCGCTCGCTGGTGGTCGCCGGCTGCGGCTACGGCGCCGCGCCCGACAAGCGCCAGCAATTTGCCGAGGAGGCCGAGGCGGCGGCGCAGCGCTTTGCCGAGCTCGGCATGGCCAAGGCGGCGGAGGCCTATGCGCTCGGCCCGACGCGGGTGCAGTTCCAGAACAAGGACCCGCGCGGCTGGCGCGAGTTCGCCGACCGGCTCGCCGGCCACTCGGCCGCCGGCGCCGCCGGCACCATGCGCGGCGTGCAGAAGCGGCGGCCGTCGCTCTTCGAGCTGGTCGAGGCGATGAAGAAGATCACCGCGCCGACCCTGGTCCTGACCGGCGACGAGGACTATCCCTGCCTCGAGCCCGGGATCCTGATGAAGAAGACCATCCCGACCGCGGCGCTGGCGGTGATGCCCAATGCCGGGCACACGATCAACCTCGAGGATCCGGCGGCCTTCAACCGGATCGTCGCCGACTTCCTGCACGCGGTCGATGTCGGCGCCTGGCCCAGGCGCGATCCGCGCTCGCTGGCGACCACCATCCTCGGCCGCTAGGGCGCGCGACAGCCGCGGTCGCGGCCCCGCCGGAACCCCCACTACGAACCGAGTATCTCGGCGAGATGCTTCAGCAGATCCTGCGGCGGCAATCCGGAATAGTCCTTGTTGACCTCGGCGGCGACCAGCTTCCTCAACTCGGCCGTCATCGCCGCACGCAGCTCGCCGAGCACCTGCGGCGGCGCCACGACGACGAGATGATCGAAGCTTCCGCCTGCGCGCTCGCGATCCAGCGCCTCGGCAACCTCGCGCATCAGCTGGTGCTCGGCGCGCGGATGCGGGTCGGTCGGCGGCTCCGTCACATGCCGGCCCCGCCCGCGGCTGTCGAATCTGCGCCCAGGCCGGTCGCTGGCAATGTCGCCACCCCGCGGCCGCATTGCCACGAACTGGTGATCGAGCGCCATCACCAAACCCTTGCCCGCCGGGTCGTATCTGAATAGTCGGGCCCGCGCGGCGTCGGCGATGAGAATCCAGGTGCGCCCTTGCTTCATTGCCCGCCTCCCGGCCTCCCGCATCCAAGACGGCAACGGACGCCAACACCTATAGCCAGCGGCCCGCTGCGCAACCTTGCTGCAGAGCAAGCGTGGCGACGCGCCCTTGAGAGGTGACAGCCCCGCTCCCGGCTGCTAGCCTCGCGCCTCGTCCTGCGAGGGATGCGCCCTGACAGCGAACGGAGCCAATGGTCGCGGAGCCCAGCGCTCGACCCGTTGATGAATTGCTGCCCATGCCGTCGCCCGACTGGGCGATGTTCCTGGACGTGGACGGCTCGCTGCTCGAGATACAGCCGCGCCCCGATGCGGTTCATGTCAGCCCGGCCCTGTGCGCGATGCTTGCCGCCCTGCATGCGGCGCTTGGTGGCGCGGTCGCCCTGATCAGCGGCCGGCCGCTCGACGATGTCGACAGGCTCTTCGCGCCGCTCAAACTGCCGGCTGCGGGGCAGCACGGCCTGGAGCGGCGCGCCGGCAACGGCCGACGAGTCCGGCCTCCGCTACTGCCCGACGGCTTCAACGAGGTCGAGGCGCAGCTCGCCGCATTCGCCGCCCGCCATCCCGGCCTCCTGCTCGAGCGCAAGACGCACGGCTTGGCGCTGCATTACCGCAATGCCCCTGCCTGCGCCGGCGCGGTCTCGCGCCTCACGCGTCGTCTCGCCGCGCACACCCGGCCGCCGTTGGTGCTGGTCGAGGGCAAGATGGTGGCCGAGCTGCGCGCGCCCGGCGGCGACAAGGGCGCGGCCATCGGCGCTTTCATGACCGAGGTGCCATTCCGCGGTCGCACGCCGGTCTTCGTCGGCGACGACGTCACCGACGAGGACGGCTTCTCGGCCGTCAATGCGCTCGGCGGCCATTCGATCCTGGTCGGCGAGCGGGCAAGCGCCGCGCGCTGGCGCATCGCCTCGGTGGGCGCACTCGGCGAGTGGCTGGCCGCCATCCCTGCGCGGCTGCGCAAAGCGACGCAATGACGATCGCGCCGACGGACAACCTCGACCTTGCCCTGGTCGGCAACTGCGCGATCGGGGCCCTGGTGGATCGCGGCGCCCGCATCGTCTGGTGTTGTCTCCCGGCGTTCGACGGCGATCCCTGGTTCTCGTCCCTGCTCGGCGGCGACAATCCCGAGAGCGGGTTTTTCGCCGTCGAGCTCGATGGCCTGCGCGAGACAGAGCAGTCCTATCGGATCAATTCCGGCGTCCTCGTCACGGTCCTCCGTGCCGCCGACGGCAGCGCCATCGAGGTCGTCGATTGCGCCCCGCGCTTCAAGCAGTTCAACCGCTCGTTTCGGCCCACCATGCTGGTGCGCCGGTTGCGTCCGCTGGCGGGAACACCGCGCGTCCGCATCCTGCTGCGGCCGACCACCGACTGGGGCGCGAGCCGGCCGCAGGTGACCCGCGGCAGCAACCATGCCCGCTTTGTCGGCGAACAATTCACGCTGCGCCTGAACAGCTCGGTGCCGATCGGCTACGTGCTTGGCGAGCGCTGGTTCCTGCTCGAGCGCGACGAGCATCTGATCCTCGGCCCCGACGAGAGCCTCGCCGATTCGATCGAAGCCACCTCGCAACGCCTGATCGACGAGACCGATCATTACTGGCGCGTCTGGGTGCGCTCGTTGTCGATTCCCTTCGAATGGCAGGACGCCGTGATCCGCGCCGCCATCGCCTTGAAGATGTGCAGCTTCGAGGAAACCGGCGCCATCGTCGCCGCGTTAACCACCTCGATCCCCGAGGCGCCGGGCTCGGGCCGCAACTGGGACTATCGCTACTGCTGGCTGCGGGACGCCTTCTTCGTCGTCAGCGCGCTCAACCGGCTCGGGGCGACCCGGACCATGGAGGGCTTTCTCCGCTACATCATGAATATCGCCAGCGCCGGAGAGGACGGCTATCTGCAGCCGGTCTTCGGCATCGACCTGGAAACGCGGCTCGGCGAGCGGACCATCGCCACTCTCCCCGGCTATCGCGGCATGGGGCCCGTGCGTGTCGGCAACCAGGCCTACCAGCAGGAGCAGAACGACGGCTATGGCAGCGCGATTCTCACCGCGGTCCAGTTCTTCTTCGACCGTCGTTTTGTCGCCCCCGGCGACCCCGCCTTGTTCCGGCGGCTGGAGATGCTCGGCGAGCAGGCGCGCCGGCGTTTCGATCAGCCGGACGCCGGACCGTGGGAGTTCCGCGGGCGGCGGCGGATTCATACTTTTTCGAGCTTGATGTGCTGGGCGGCCTGCGACCGCCTGGCGCGCATTGCCCGCCATCTCGGCCTCGCCGACCGCGCCGCCTTCTGGGCGGGCGAGGCGGCGGGGATCGCCGCCACGATCGGGCGGCGAAGCTGGAACGCGACGCGCGGCCACTTCGTCGACAGCTTCGAGGGCGAGGCGCTCGATGCCAGTTTGCTGCTCATGCCCCAGCTCGGCTTCATTTCGGTCGACGATCCGCGTTTCCGCTTCACCGTCGCCGCAATCGAACGCGAATTGCGCCAAGGCGACTACCTCTTCCGATACCGCGGCCCCGACGATTTCGGCGTGCCCGAAACGGCCTTCAATATCTGCACCTTCTAGTACATCGACGCCCTTGCCGCGGTCGGACGCCGCGACGAGGCGCGCACTTTGTTCGAGCGCGTCCTCGAAAGGCGCAACCATGTCGGACTGCTGTCCGAAGATGTGGATCCGGAGACCGGCGTGCTGTGGGGCAATTTCCCGCAGACCTATTCGCTGGTCGGCATAGTCAACACGGCGGCGCGTCTCAGCCGCGGATGGGAAGAAGCCGGATGAGCCGCATCGTCGTCGTCTCCAACCGCGTCGCCCCGGTCGACGAGGGTTCGGGATCGACCGGCGGCCTTGCCGTCGCCGTGCTCGACTCGTTGCGCGAGGTCGGTGGCATCTGGTTCGGCTGGAGCGGCGAGATTGCTGCCACCGGCGCGGACGGCCCGCCCAAGGCGGTCATCAACGGCCCGATCGAGCGCGTCACGCTCGATCTCGCTGCCGAGGACCATGCCGGCTATTACAACGGCTACGCCAATCGCACGCTCTGGCCGCTGCTGCACTATCGGCTTGGCCTCACAGAGTACAACAGCGCTTTTTTCGAGGCCTACAAGCGGGTCAACCGCCGTTTCGCCCGCCATCTGGTGCCGTTGATCCGCCCCGGCGACCTGATCTGGATCCACGACTACCACCTGTTCCTGCTGCCGACCTATTTGCGCCAGGCCGGGGTCACCAACCGCATCGGGTTCTTCGTGCACACCCCACTTCCCGTCCCCGAAGTGCTGACGGCGATGCCCGATCACGCCGCCCTCGTGGAAGGACTTTGCCATTGCGATCTAGTCGGCTTCCAGACCGCCGACGACCTGCGCGCCTTCGTCGGCTATATCGAACGCGAGGCGGGCGGCAATGCCGCCGACCTCGGCGACATCGAGGCGTTCGGCCGCAAGCTGCGCGCCGGCGTCTTTCCGATCTCGATCGATGTCGACGCCTTCGTCGCCGTGGCGGCCAGGGGGGTGCGCCTGTCGGCCTGCCGCAGCCTGGTTGACAGCCTGGTCGGCCGGGCGCTGCTGGTGGGCGTCGACCGGCTGGATTACAGCAAGGGACTCGACCACCGCTTCCTCGCCTTCCAGCATCTGCTCGAGCGGCACGGCGAGTTGCGCCACAGGGTTTCGTTCCTGCAGATCGCGCCGACGAGCCGGTCGGAAGTGCCCGAGTACCGGGCAATGCGGCGCGAGCTCGAGCGCCTGGCCGGGCGGATCAACGGCCGCTTCGCCGAGCTCGACTGGGTGCCGATCCGCTACATCAACCGTTCCTACGGGCGCACCACGCTTGCCGGCATCTACCGCATCGCCCGCCTGGCTGTGGTGACGCCGCTGCGCGACGGCATGAATCTGGTGGCCAAGGAATTCGTCGCCGCGCAGGACCCGGACAATCCCGGCGTGCTCGTGCTATCGCGCTTCGCCGGCGCGGCGCGCGAGCTCGATGCGGCGCTGATCGTCAACCCGTTCGACATCGAGGCGGTGGGCGAGACGATGAACCGCGGCCTTACCATGTCGCTCGAGGAGCGACGGGAGCGCTGGTCGACGATGATCGGCGTCATCCGCCGCCAGGACATCGTCGCCTGGCGCCGCGGCTTCCTCGCCGCGCTCGCTGCTCCGGCGGCGCCTCAGCGTGCGGCGGCGCGCCACGCCTCGAGCCGGCGCAGCATGCGCCGGTAGTGGCTGCCCGGCCAATAAACCCGGCCGCAGGCGGGGCAGACGGTCACCGGCCCGGCCAGCGCGCGGGCGCGCGGCGGCACCGCCGCGGCCTGCTCGGGGCCGGCCGGCCCGAGCTCGGCATTGTCCTCGAGGCAGCGGCTGAAGGGCTGATGCAGCCAGTCGACGCCGTGTTCGCGCGCCAGGCGCAGCGCCGCGCCGTCGAGATCGTTGCCCGCCAGCAGCACCAGGCGCCGCGCCGCGCTCTTGGCCTCGGCCAGCTTGCGGTCGCAGGAGAGCAGCAGGCGGTCCTCGGCGGCGGCGCGCCAGACGATGGTGCGGTCGTCATGGTCGTGGCGGGCGAATTCGGTGTCGTAGCCGGCCGCGCGCAGCCAGCGGCCGAGCCGCAGCAGCATCATGTCGCAGAGGAAGCGCATCCCGCCGCTCAATGCGCCGCGAACAGCGGCCGATCGGTTCGCTCGGCGCCGGAGGGGAGCGGTGCCGCCGGATCGCGCATCCAGGCCAGGACGTCGCCCCAGACCGTCTCGCGCTGGAGGTCGCGGAACAGCATGTGCCAGCCTTCGGCGTAGAGCGCGACGCGGTGCGGGGCGGCGAGCGCCGCCAGCATGCGCTCGACCGGCGCGCGCGGAATCAGCTCGTCGCGCTTGCCGTAGAGCAGCAGCGTCGGCGCGGCGAGACCCGGCGCGGCGGCGAGCGCCGCATCCATCAGGTTGACCAGCCCCCAGACCGCGTCGGCCCGCGTCTCCTTGATCACCAGCGGGTCGCGGCCAAGGGCGCGCAGCATCTCGATGTTGTCGGAGGGCAGGATGTTGATGTCGCGGCCGCTCAGCGGATACCAGGGGAGATGCCGGGCGAAGAACTCGAGCAGCTCGCGGTAGAGCCAGCCCATGGTCGCGCGCCCCCACACCGCCGGCGCGGCCAGCACCAGGCCGTCGGCGGCCGGCGGGCCCGGCCCCGCCATCGCCGCCATGATCACCGCCGCCCCCATGCTCTCGCCGACCAGATAGAGCGGCCGACCGGGATGGCGCGCGCGCACCAGCGCCACTGCGTCGGCGAGGTCGCCGGTCAGCGCCTCGACTCCCGGCCACAGTCCGCGATGCGGGCTGCGCCCGAAGCCGCGCTGGTCGTAGGCATAGACGCTGACGCCGCGCGCCGCCCACCAGGCGGCCGGCTCGGCGAAGGCGTTGGAATAGTCGTTGAAACCGTGCAGCGCGATGGCGATGGCGCGCGGCTCGCCCGCGGCCGGCCAGACGCGCAGCGGCAGCGCCAGGCCGTCGCGGGTCACCACGGCCTCCGCCGTGAGTGCGGGTTCTCCCGCGCGTGGTCCCGGCGGCTGCACGGACGGCGCGCTGCATGCCGCCAGGGCGAGCAGCGCGCAGAGCACAAGCCGCCGCTTCATCGGCGCTCCCCGCCGCCAACCAGCTCGGCGACGCGCCCGCGCAAGAAGGGCACGAGCTCGCGCTCGAACCACGGATTGCGCCTGAGCCAGCCGGTGTTGCGCCAGGACGGGTGCGGCAGCGGCAGGAAGTCGGGCAGGTATTCGCGCCAGGCCATCACCGTCTGCGTCAGGTTCGCCTTCGCCCGCCGGCCGAGATACCAAGCCTGGGCATACTGGCCGACCGGCAGGGTCAGCTCGACGGCGGCGAGATGCGGCGCCAGACGCGGCAGCCAGAGCGGCGCGCACTCCGCCCGCGGCGGCCGGTCGCCGCCGCGCGGATCGCGGCCGGGATAGCAGAAGCCCATCGGCACGATGGCGACGCGGCGCTCGTCATAGAAGCCGGCGCGGTCGAGCCCGAGCCAGAGGCGCAAGCGGTCGCCGGACGGATCGTTGAACGGCAGGCCGGTCTGGTGCACCCGCGTGCCGGGCGCCTGGCCGCAGACGAGCAGGCGGGCGGTCGTCGAGGCGCGCAGCACCGGCCGCGGGCCGAGCGGCAGATGCGGCGCGCAGACCCGGCAATGGTGGATCTCGGCAAGCAGCGCGGTGAGCGACTGGCGCGGCATGGTCGCGCATTCTGCCCGGCCCACCGGGCCTGGCAAGGCCGCACTCAGGGAAGCGCGCGCAGCTCGACCGGCGCCGCCGCCAGCTTGGCAAAAACGCGCACGGTGCGGCGGATCGGCCACCAGTCGTAGAGGAAGACCTGGATCGGCCGCCACATCGCCACCCAGCCCATGATGATCAGCCCCTCGGAAAGGATTTCGGCCACAGTGCCGTCGCCGAACAGGCCCTGCACCACCTCGCGCAAGGAGAAGCAGGCGACCAGGAAGGCCAGCCCGATCGCCAGGCTGGTACGGCCGACGCGCAAGTATTGGCGCAGGTCGCGGCGCGTCGCCGCGAGGCGGTAGGCGAAATAGTGCTGCACCGCCGCCGCGACGTCGGCTTGGCTCTGCTGTGCGACCTCATTGGCCGGCAGATGCAGGACGATCTTCAGCGGCAGGTCGCGGCCGATTTCTCGCGCGGCGCCGACGATGTAGGCCTCGGCATCGTCGTCGAGGTCCTTCTCGAGGAAGGGCGAGGGATCGAGCGAATTGAAGAGCTGGGACACCCGGTGCAGGCTGAGCTCGATCAGCACCGCGGCCCCTTCCTGCCGGTACGGCCCGAATCCTTCCGTCTGCTGGTCCATGCGCCCCCCGAAGGAGAGCGATCCTAGCATGGAGCCGGCAGGCGCGCGCCAGCACCGGCCGGGTCGCCCCCGGCCGGCGCGGCGCTATCGGATCAGATGCAGTAGGCCTTGAGCGGCGGGAAGCCGTTGAAGCCAACGGACGAGTAGGTCGTGGTGTAGGCGCCGGCGGCGAGGATCTGCACCTTGTCGCCGGCCTTGAGGTCGAGCGGCAGCTCGTACTCGGTCTTCTCGTAGAGGATGTCGGCGCTGTCGCAGGTCGGCCCCGCGATCACCACCGGCCCCATCGGGCCGTTGTCGTGCGGCGTGCGGATACGGTACTTGATCGCCTCGTCCATGGTCTCGGCGAGCCCGGAGAACTTGCCGATGTCGAGATAGACCCAGCGTTTCTCGTCGCCGTAGTCCTTGTTGGCGATCAGCACGACCTCGGACTGGATGACGCCGGCATCGCCGACGATGCCGCGGCCAGGCTCGACGATCAGCTCGGGCAGGCGATTGCCGAAATGCTTGGTGACGGCGTCCATCACGGCGCGCGCATAGGCCTCGATCGGCGGCACTTCGCTGCGGTAGCGAGCCGGGAAGCCGCCGCCGAGATTGATCATGCGCAGCTCGAGATCAGCCTTGTGCAGCACCGTGAACAGCCGCGACACCGAGGCCAGCGCTGCGTCCCACTGGTTGAGATCGGTCTGCTGCGAGCCGACATGGAAGGCCACGCCATAGGGGTCGAGGCCGAGCGAACGGGCGCGGATCATCAGGTCCGCCGCCATCTCGGGCGAGCAGCCGAACTTGCGCGACAGCGGCCACTCGGCGCCGCCGCAATCCATCAGCACGCGGCAGAAGACCTGCGCGCCGGGCGCCATCGCCGCCAGCTTGGCCAGCTCGGCCTCGCTGTCGAAGGCGAACAGGCGCACGCCGCGCTGGAAGGCGTAGCCGATGTCGCGCGTCTTCTTGATGGTCGAGCCATAGGACAGGCGGTCGGGGGTCACGCCCTCGGCCAGGCAGATGTCGACCTCGCCGGGCGAGGCGATGTCGAAGCCCGAGCCGAGCGTCGCCAGGCGCCGCACGATCTCCTGGGCCGGGTTGGCCTTCACCGCGTAGAACGTCCGCGCCTGCGGGAAGTAGCGCGTCAGCATCAGGTAGTTCTTCTCGACCACGTCGAGATCGACCACCAGGCACGGCGTCTCGGGCTGCTGCTCGGCGAGGAAGCGGGCGATCTTCGGCGTCACGCCGCCAGGTTCGAAGCCGCTTTCCTGGCGCTTCGACTTGCCGTTACGTCGGATACGGCTGGAGCGGCCATCGCTGGCTGCAATCATCGTCACCTCCTCCTCGGACCCGGCTCTTAACCGGACTGGCCAAAAAGGACGCGTACCGTCGTTGCATAACCACGAGGGCCATTGGCACGTGCGTGTGCGTCAGTGGGTTCGTATATAGATGATTGATTCTGCGACGCAAGAGGAAATCTGGCGCGCCGCGGAAAATTCCGCCCGGGGGCGCCGATTGCCGAGTCGGAGCGGCGATGGGATGATGCCGGGCCGCGCAATCGCCATTCCACGGAGGCTCGCCGAGCATGGCGCTGATCACGTACCTGACCACGATCCATTTCGACTTCGGCGCCGTGCGCCTGCTGGCGAGCGAACTGCCGCGACTCGGGATGCGCCGCCCGCTGCTCGTCACCGACAAGGGCGTGCGGGCGAGCGGCGTGCTGGCGCAGGTCGAGGCGGCCCTGCCAGCCGGCATGGCGGCGACGGTCTTCGACGAGACCCCGGCCAACCCGACCGAGCGCGCCGCAGAGGCAGCGTTGCGCCTCTACCGCGAAGCCGGCTGCGACGGGCTGGTCGGCGTCGGCGGCGGCTCGCCGATGGACCTGGCCAAGGCGGTGGCCCTGCTCGTCACCCACCCCGAGCCG
>CAYTWJ010000074.1:0-11184 GCA_964442055.1 uncultured Rhodospirillaceae bacterium
CACCGCGACGAGGTGCGCAAGCTCAACCGCGACGTCACCGGCCTCGCCGTCGGCCACCTGATCGACGAGCTGCGGCGCGACTGGCAGGACCTGCCCAAGGTCACCGAGTACCTCGATGCGGTCGAGCAGGACATCCTCGAGCACGCCGAGGACTTCCTGGCCCAGCCCGGCGCCGCGCCCGAAGCCGCGGTCGGGCCGCTGCTCAACCACGTCGCCGCCGAACCGCGCTCGTTCCGGCGCTACCAGGTCAACGTGCTGGTCGAGCAGATCGGCCGCGACGGCGCGCCCGTGGTGTACGAGGACCATCCGACTCATCAGATGCTGGTCGGCCGGGCCGAGCACATGGCGCGCTTCGGCGCCCTCTTCACCGACTTCAACCTGCTCCGGGCGGGCGCGCTGCACCGCGCCAATGGCGGCTATCTGATCCTCGACGCGCGCAAGCTTCTGACCAGCCCCTTCGCCTGGGAATCGCTCAAGCGCGCGTTGCGCGCCGGCGAGGTGCGCATCGAATCGCTCGAGCAGATGCTGAGCCTCGCCAGCACCATCTCGCTCGAGCCCGAGCCGATCCCGCTCGACGTCAAGGTGGTGCTGGTCGGCGAGCCGTTCCTCCACTATCTGCTCAGCGCCCTCGATCCCGATTTCAGCGAGCTGTTCAAGGTCGCCGCGGATTTCGACGACCGCATCGAGCGCAAGCCCGAGAACACCCGGCTCTATGCGCGCCTGATCGCCTCGGCGGTGCGCCGTCATGGCCTGCGCCCGCTCGATGCGCCGGGCATGCGCCGGGTGATCGAGCATCTGGCCCGGCTGGCGGGCGACGGCGAGAAGCTGTCCAGCCACATGGGCAGCCTGACCGACCTGCTCAGCGAAGCCGACCACCGCGCCGGCGAGGCCGGCAAGACGGCGATCTCGGCTGCCGACGTGCAGGTTGCCATTGATGCGCAGCAGCGCCGCGCCGACCGCGTCTATCGCCGCCTCCAGGAGGAGATCGCCCGCGGCACCATCCGCGTCGAGACCACGGGCGAGCGCACCGGCCAGGTCAACGGCCTGTCGGTGATCAGCCTCGGCGGCATCATGTTCGGCCAGCCGAGCCGCATCACCGCGCGGGTGCGGGTCGGCCGCGGCGAGGTGATCGACATCGAGCGCGAGGTCGAGCTGGGCGGCCCGCTTCATTCCAAGGGCGTGCTCATTCTCTCCGGCTTCCTCGGCGGGCGCTTCGCCATGCAGGGGCCGCTGTCGCTGACCGCCAGCCTGGTCTTCGAGCAGTCCTACGGCGGCGTCGAGGGCGACAGCGCCTCGTCGGCCGAGCTCTACGCCTTGCTCTCGGCGCTGGCCGAGGCGCCGATCCGCCAGAACTACGCGGTCACCGGCTCGGTCGACCAGCGCGGGCAGGTGCAGGCGATCGGCGGCGTCAACGAGAAGATCGAGGGCTTCTTCGACCTGTGCCGGATGCGCGGCCTGACCGGCGACCAGGGGGTGCTGATCCCGGCGGCCAACGTGCGCCACCTGATGTTGCGCCATGACGTGGTCGAGGCCGCGGCGGCGGAAAAGTTCCACATTTTCCCGATCGACACGATCGACGAGGGGATCGAGATCCTGACCGGGGTGCCGGCGGGTGAACTCGACCACCTCGGCCGGTTTCCGCCGGGGACGATCAACCACATGGTGGCGGCGCGGCTGGCCGCGTTCGGCGCCCGCGCGGCCGAGGCGGCCCAGCGCCTGCTGCCGGGACGACGCAATCATGGCCGAGCCAAGCTCTGACTTTGCCGTCCGCCGCGTCGTCATCGCGCTCGATGCGGTGTGCGACAACGTCGCCGCGCTCGAGGCGGCGGTGCGTCTGGCGGCGCGCTGGCGGGCCGAGGTTTCCGGTCTTTTCCTCGATGACCCGGAATTGCGGCGGGTAGCCGGCCTGCCGTTCGTCCAGCAGGTCACGCTGCCGGCGGCGCGGCGCGAAAAGTACGAAGAAAGCGCGCTCGACCGGGAAATGGTGGCGCTGGCGCGGCGCTGCCGGCGCGAGCTCGAGGCGGCGGCGCAGCGCTTCAACCTGAGCTGGTCGTTCGAGGTCGTGAAGACCGGCGCGCGCGGTGTCGAGACGGCGGCGAGCGAGGCCGACCTCCTGGTCATCAGCGGCACGACGCGGCCCTTCGGCCGCCACTGGCGCCTCGAGACGCATTGGCACCGGACGCTGGTGGCGTCAGGGCGGTCGCTGCTGCTGCTGCGTGCGGCGCTCGCTGCCGAACCGCCGGTCGGCGTCGTCTACGACGGTTCGCCGGCCGGCGAGCGGGCGCTCAGCGCGGCGCTGGAGCTGGTCGGCGACGGCAGCCGCGAGCTGATCTTCGTGCTGACCGCGAGCGGCGCCGAGGCCGACGACCTCGAGGTGAAGATCCGCGCCCGCTTGGCGGGGACCGATGTGGTGGCGCGGCTCAGGCGCCTGCCGTCGCCGACCGCCGCCGCGCTGCGCGACGCCACGCGCGACCTTGCCGGCGGCGTTCTGGTCATCAGCGCCGGCATGTCGCTGGCCGGCGAGGACCTCGAGGCGGCGCTGGGCCGATTCGGCGGCGCGGTGCTGATCGTCCAATGACCTGCCACCAAAGATGGAGCCGGCCGGTTGATCTGCGGCAAGGCCCCCGGCCGGGGCGCTTGTTTCAATGACACGGCATGGATCTTGGGGTGCGCGACCAAGCGATGGGGCGCATGGTCCTACAGGAGACGGCGACTTGCCGATGCAGGCGCGGGACGTGATGACAACGACGGTGGTGACGACGACGGCGGACATGCCGGTGCCGGAGGCGGCACGCCTGCTGCTCAAGCACCGGATCAGCGCCTTGCCGGTGCTCGACGGCAAGGGGCGCCTCATCGGCATCGTCAGCGAGGGCGATCTGACCCGCCGCGACGGCGCCGGCCTCCGGCACCCGTCGTGGTGGCTCGGGCTGTTCGCGCGCAGCAACGGCGAGGGCGTGGTGCGCGACTACGTCCAGGCGCATGAAAAGCGGGTCGGCGATGTGATGTCGCGCGAGCCGATCAGCGTCAATGACGATGCCGACGTCGCCGAAATCGCGCGCCTGCTCGAGGAGCGGCGTATCAAGCGCGTGCCAGTGCTGAGAAAGGGCAAGCTGGTCGGCATCGTCAGCCGGGCCGACTTGGTGCGGGCCATGGTGGCGCAGGCGCCGACGAAGCAGCGGACCGCCGCCGACCAGGCGGCTCGTGACCAGGCATTGAAAGCGATTGCGGCGCTTAAGCTGGCGCCGCCGGCCTGCGTCAACGTCATCGTCGCGAAAGGGGCGATCCATCTCTGGGGCGTCGTTCTCTCGGACGAGCAGGCGGCGGCGCTGCGGCGTGCCGTCGAAGGCGTCGCTGGCGGCCGGCGCATCAGCGACCATCTTGGGCGTATCGAGGTTGGCGCCGGAGCCGCATGAGGCGCCGGCGCCCGGACAAGACAGGAACGTACCGAATGCAAATCCCCCTTCAGGTCTCCTTCCGCAACATCGACCACTCCGACGCAATCGAGGCTTATGCCGCCGAACAGGCGGCGAAGCTGGAAACCTTCTATCCGCGACTCATCGGCTGTCGCGTCGTCATCGAGGCGCCCCACGCCCGTCACCACAAGGGCAGGGTCTATCACGTCCGCGTCGACCTGACGGTTCCGGGCGAGGAGATCGTCGTCCGCCGCGACCCGGCCGAGCATGCCGCGCACACCGATCTGCACGTCGCGATCCGCGATGCGTTCCACGCCGCGCAACGACACCTGCAGGATTACGTCCGGCGGCACCAGCCCCAGGCCGCCAAGTCCCGGGTCGAGCCGCCGCATGCGCGCGTCGTTCGCCTGCTGCCGGACCGCGACTGCGGCTTTCTCGTCACCGACGACGGGCGCGAGATCTATTTTCACCGCAACGCGGTGGTCGGCGGCGCCTACGAACGGCTCGAGATCGGCACCGAGGTGCGGTTCATGGAGAGCCAAGGCGACGAGGGCCCGCAGGCGAGCACCGTCACCGTTGTCGGCAAGGAAGGGCGCCACCACCCGGTACCGCCGGGCTGAGTGCGGTTACGGGGCGACCTGGCCCTCCGGCCGCAGGCCGAGCTGCATTGCCAGCAGCACCGCCTGGGTGCGGTTGTGCACGCCGAGCTTGCGCATGACCTGGCGGACATGGCTCTTCACCGTCGTCTCGTCGAGGCCGAGGCGCAGCCCGATCGCCTTGTTGGGCAGGCCATCGAGCAGGAATTGCAGCACCTCGCGCTGGCGCGGCGTCAGCGCGCCGATCGCCGTGTTGTTCCTCGCCTCCGCGGGCTGGGATGGCGGCACCGACGACGGATGCTGGGCGATATCGGCGATGACGTCGGCCGGTATGTAGGTCTCGCCGGCCAGCACCAGCGAGAGGGCGAGCCGGATGACTTCGCGGCTCGATGAGCGGATCAGGTAGCCCCGCGCGCCCTTCCTCAGGGCCTCCATGATGCGGCCGTCGTCGTGGGTGCTCGAGAGCAGCACGATCGGGGTCGCGGGGATCAGCGTCTGCAGGCGCTCGAAGCCGCCAAAGGACTGGCTGCCCGGCAGGGCGACTTCGAGGACGACGAGACGCAGATCGCGTGCACCTTGCGCCGCGCGCATAGCATCGTCGAGCGTCGCCGCCTCGGCAATCTCCGCCTTTGGGTTGAGTTCCCTCAGCAGCAGCCGCAAGCCGTCGCGAAACAACGGCTGATCGTCGGCGATGAGGAAGGTGGGACCAATTTGCACTTCGTCGGCCGTCATGGATACGTCGGAAGGTTTGCTGATACTCGTGGTCTGGCCGGGCTGGGCATTAGACATGAAATTGAGAAGCAATTCCACCCAGTTAGGCCTGCGGCCCGATGACGCAGCGACGGCGCCTTCGTCCTGCGGCAGGACCGATCTCAACCAGAGGGTTGACACGTCTCATCCCTTTGCCACCTTGCCCGACCGTGCGCAGCTTTGCCAGTCTTTGGTTAACGGCACCGTCGCCGCGTGGAAAGGCTGGAGGGACCGATGACAATACGCTCGATCGTCCGCAAGCCGTCCGACCGTTGCGCCGACTGCGACGTGCCCTGCCCCGCCCACCGTGGCGACCTGTCGCCCGCCGCGCGGGCGGCGTTCGACGCCGGGATGATGCAGCGCCGCCGGGTGCCTGCGCGAACCGAGATTTTCCGCCAAGGCGAGGCGCTGGGCGATTTCTACTTCGTCGCCGACGGCTGGCTCTGCCTCTACAAGCTGCTGCCCGACGGCCGGCGGCAGAACGTGAAGTTCGTGCTGCCGGGCGATCTGGTCGGCTTCTCGCTCTCCCTGGACCGCGAGATGGATCATACGGCCGTGACCCTGACCGACGCGGTCCTCTGCGTCGGCGATCGCGTCGCCGCCGGGCGCCATTTCACGCGCGACCCCGAATTGATCACCCATATCACCGAGTATCTCGTACGCGAGCAGGAGATGTCGCGCGACCACCTGACCAGCGTCGCGCGCATGACGGCGATCGAACGGGTGGCGCATCTGATCTGCGAGCTCTTCCTGCGGCTGCAGCGCCGCCTGCCCCGACGGGGCGACCAGATGGCGCTGCCGCTCACCCAGGAACAGATGGGCGATGCCATCGGCCTCAGCGCCATTCACGTCAACCGCATGTTGAGCCAGCTTCGCGCCGAGAAGGTGGTGATCCTGCGTGCCGGCCGGCTGTCTGTCCTCGATCCGGCGCGCCTGATGGAGCTCGCCAATATCGATCCTGCCGTCACGCTCGGCAGCGATCCGAACGCCTGGCCGTCGGCGCGCCTCGCGGTCTGAGGCGCCGCCGTCTCAGGGCCGGCCGGCGGGCTCGTCGCCCTCGGCCCGGCGGCATTTCATCGCCGCGCCGAGCGCCGCGAGATCGGCGGCCGTGAGACGGGCGCGCGCGATCGGCAGCAGCGCCAGGTTCTCCCAGGCCATATGACGGCGCTGCGCTTCGGCAAAGGCGCCGGCGAGGGCGGCGAGGGCCGCGGAGTCCGCAGCCTTGCCCTCGGCGAATGCGGCCAGGGCATCGGCCAGCGCGATCGCGGCACGCCCGTCGGCGGCATGCTCCTTCGACAACTCGCGCAGCGCCTCGTCGACTTCGTCGCCGACGAACAATCGCGGTTCGAGCAGCCTGACCAGGTCGTCCTCGTCGGCGGCATGGCGCGGAAACTCGCGGCGCAGGAAGTCGGCGATCGACGCCGCCGTGGCGCGGCTGGCGCCGGCGATGTCGCGCGCCAGCGCGTCGAGAAGCCGGCAGATCTGTTGGACGCGGCGGTGATCGGCGACCAACCGTTCGATCGGCCCGTCGGCGCGCTGGCCCGGCTTGGCCCCGCCGCGCCGCGCCGCCGGCCGCTTTTCAGATCGCGCGGGCATGGGCGACCGCGGCCGCGCCGCCGGGCAGCAGGTAGCGGTCAAAGGCGGCGCAGACGTTGCGCACCAGCGCCATGCCGCGCCGCGTCACCCGTACGCGGCGGCCCTTGATCGCGACGATGCCGTCGGCCGCGAGCGGGGCCAGCGCGGCGAGACCCTGGTCGAAGGCGTCCGGCCCTTCGCCGTGGCGGGCGGCGACGGCTTCGAGGTCGACGGCGAAGTCGCACATCAGGCGCTCGATCGCCTCGGCGACCATGCGGTCGTCGGCCTGCAAGGCAATGCCGCGCGCCGTCGCCAGCCTTGCGGCCTCGATCGCCTGCCGGTAGGCCGGCAGCGCAACAGTGTTCTGCACGAAGCCCTGCGGCAGCATGCCGATGGCCGAGGCGCCGAAGCCGATCACGGTCCGCGCCGGCACGGCGGTGTAGCCCTGGAAATTGCGATGCAAGGCCCCGTTCCGCGCCGCCAGGGCGAGCTCGTCGTCGGGCAGCGCGAAGTGATCGAGGCCGATACGCCGGTAGCCGCGCCGGGCAAGCTCGTCGGCTACCGCCTCGAACATCGCCAGACGCTCCATCGCGCCCGGCAGCGCGCCCTCGTCGATCAGCTGCTGGCGCTTCTGCATCCACGGCACATGGGCGTAGCCGAACACGGCGAAGCGCTGCACGCCGAGCCCGGCCGCCATCGCCGCCGTGCGCCGCACGCCGTCCACGGTCTGATGCGGCAGGCCATAGACCAGATCGACATTGATGCGCGCGATGCCGGCGCCGCCGAGCCAGTGCACGACGCGCGCGGTCTGGTCGAAGGACTGGCGGCGATTGATCGCCGCCTGCACCCGCTCGTCGAAATCCTGCACGCCCAGGCTGACGCGGTTGACGCCGAGCGCCGCCAGCCCCTCGGCCGCCGCCTCGTCGACGACGCGGGGATCGAGCTCGATGGCGATCTCCGCGCCCGCCGCGACGGCGAAGCGGGCAGTGACCCGGCGCATCACCGCCGCCAGCGGGCCGGTGCCGAGCAGGCTCGGTGTCCCGCCGCCCCAATGGACCGCTCGCGCCGTCAACCGGCCCGGCAGCAGGTCGGCGACCAGGTCGATCTCGCGGCTGAGCAGGTCGCCGTAGGCGGCGAGCAGATCGGCGTGCCGCACCACCTGGGTGTGGCAGCCGCAATACCAGCAGAGCGTGTCGCAGAACGGCACATGCAGGTAGAGCGCGACCGCGTCGCCGGCGTCGGTACCGCCAAGCCACGAGGCGTAGTCGGCCGGGCCGATTCCGCCATGAAAACGGTTCGCGGTCGGATAGCTAGTATAGCGCGGCACGCGGCCGTCGTACTTGAGCAACAGCTCGGCCTCGGCGGCTGCCGCCTCGTTCATGGCCGGAATTGACGCCACGTCCGCGACGCTCCTCTGCCTGGGCGTCGGCCGAAGGCCGACCCGCAAGCATAGTCGCGGCGCCGGCGGGTCGCGGTCATTGATCGCGATCAACGGGTTGGGCGCCTTGATCGGCGCGGCCGACCCCCGTATGGAAGGGCGATGGGCGAGGTGCGGCTCAAGAGCGGGGTCTGGGTGGCGGCGGTGATCCGCAGCTACGACGCCGCCGGCATCCCGGTCGCCGTGGTGCGCCGGGGCGATGCCGACAGCGGCAGCGTGCTGGTCAAGCTCAACCAGCTCGAGCGGGGATGCAGCGTCTTCGCCCCGGTCCGTACGGGCGAGGGCGAGCTGGTCTGGATGCGCGCCACCGGCCCGGCGCCGGTGAGCGAGGGCGATTGCGACGGCTACATCGAGAAGGCGCTGCGCCGCGACCCCGATCTCTGGGTGATCGAGATCGAGGACCGCGAGGGCCGCTGCCTGTTCGAGGGACGGGTGGTCTAGCTCTCGGCGGCGCCGCTGCCGCGCTCGGCCACCGGCAGCCAGAGCACGTCGGCGATGCGCTCGGCGCGGCAGCGTCACGGGCTCGTTTCCGCGCTTCGCCGGCCGGGCGTGAGGCCGCAACCGGGCTGGCGCCTTGGTGCGGCCCCTCGGACTGCCAGCATAGCGGGCAAAACGGTCCGCGCGATGCAACTATTGTTCTATAGTTCGGCACAGATATTTGGCATGATGGTGGGGCTGAGGGCAGAGGCGTCCGCGATGCCCCAGATCAGCGCTCGCCTCTGGCCGGGTCCGGAGGGATGGTCATGACCAAGGGCTGGACCGTCGCGGTTGCCTTTGTCTGGCTGCTTCTTGGGTGCGCGCAGGCGCCGGCGCCCACGTCGGTGGCGGATGTCGACTGGGCAAGGGCCGAGGTCGCCACCATCACGCTCACGGCATTTGCCGCGCAGCCGACCCTGATCGAGCTACGCAAGGGCCGGCCCTATCGCCTGGTGCTGCGCAACGTCGGCGACAGCCGGCAGATGATGGAGCCGGCTGGATTCTTCGGGGCCATTGCGCCGTGGAAGCTCGTGACTACGGGGCCGGCCGTCGAGCGGCCGATCGAGATCGGCGGCACCACCGGCAGTGTGGTCACCCGCCTGCCTGGTCGGGTAACCGAGAGATCGCTTGTCGGTGCGCCGCCGCTGCGGGCCCTCGAGCTCGACGCGGGCGAGACCACGGAGCTCTATCTGGTGCCGCTGATCCCCGGCGATTATCCGCTCGACTGCACGAGCTGCGACGGGGCCCGGTTCGGTTTGGCCGCGCGCATCCGCATCACCGAGCCCTAGCCCTTCGCGGCGCCGGTGCCGCGCTCGGCCACCGGCAGCCAGAGCACGTCGTCGATGCGCTCGGCGCCGGTCGCCAGCATCACCAGCCGGTCGAAACCGAGCGCGATGCCGGCGCAAGGCGGCAGGCCGTGCCCGAGCGCCGCCAGGAAGTCCTCGTCGACCGGGTAGGCCTCGCCGTAGAGGTGGCGCCTGAGCGCGCGATCGGCCTCGAAGCGGCGGCGCTGCTCGGCGGCATCGGTCAGCTCGCTGAAGGCGTTGGCGAGCTCGAGCCCGGCGACGTAGAGCTCGAAACGCTCGGCCAGGCGCGGATCGTCGGCCTTGGCGCGCGACAGCGCCGCCATGCTGACCGGGTAGTCGTAGAGGATGGTCGGGGCCGGGCTGCCAAGATGCGGCTCGATGCGCTCGAGGAAGATGCGGAAGAAGATGTCGTCCCAGCCATCGTCGTCGGCGCAGCGCAGGCCGATGCGCCGGGCGGCGGCGGCGAGCAAGCCGGCGTCGGGGGAATAGGGGTCGGGGGCGGTGGCGAGCAGGTCGATGCCGGCGTGGCGCCGGAAGGCCTCGGCGACGCTGATCCGCTGCCAGGGCAGGGTGGGATCCGAGGCGCGGCCCCGCCAGCGGAAGACGGGCGCGGCGGCGGCTGCCAGCGCCGCCCTGAGCAGGCCCTCGCAATCCGCCATCAGCGCGCGGTAATCGGCCCCGGCGCGGTACCATTCCAGCATGGTGAATTCGGGATGGTGGGTGTCGGAGCGCTCGCCGTTGCGGAAGACGCGGGCGAGCTGGAAGAGACGCGGCTCGCCGCCGGCGAGCAGCTTCTTCATGGCGAATTCGGGCGAGGTGTGCAGATGGAGCTGCGATGTCCTGCCATCGGGCGCGGCGAGCGTGGTGGCGAAGGCCTTGAGATGCGGCTCGAGCCCCGGCGAAACCTGCAGCGCCGGCGTTTCCACCTCGACGAAGCCCTCGGCGGCGAAGAAGCGGCGCACCGCGGCGACGATGGCTGCGCGCTGCATCAGGAACGGCCGCCGCCTGGCATAGGCGTCGGGCCGCCAGGCCGGCGCGGACGCGGCGCTCATCGCGGACGCCGCCGGCGGCGGGCGTTGTTCCCGGGCAGGCGACCTGTTAGTTTCCGGACCAATTTCGACCCTCCCCAACGATCAGCGGATTCGCCATGAAGGTTAACGCCAACCAATTGCGCGCGGGCAATGTCGTCGAAGTCAGCGGCAAGCTCTACGCCGTGCTGCGCGCGCAGAACATTCAGCCCGGCAAGGGCGCGCCGGTGACCCAGCTCGAATTGCGCGGCCTCGCCGACGGCGTCAAGATCGACCAGCGCTACCGCACCACCGAATCGGTCGAGCGCGTCTTCATCGACGAGCGCGAATTCCAGTACCTCTACGCCGAAGGCGATAACCGCACCTTCATGGACATCGAGACTTTCGAGCAGGTGTCGGTGCCCAAGGACATCATCGGCGAGGCGGCGGTTTTCCTCCAGGAAGGCATGCACGTCAATATCAGCCTGCACGAAGGGACACCGGTCGCGGTCGAGCTGCCGGCGACCGTGGTGCTCGAGGTTATCGAGACCGAGCCGACGGTGCGCGGCCAGACCGCCGCCGCCTCCTACAAGCCGGCGATCCTCTCCAACGGCGTGCGCATCATGGTGCCGCCGCATATCGCCAGCGGCACCCGCGTCGTCGTCTCCACCGTCGACTCCAGCTACCTCGAGCGCGCCAAGGACTGAGCGGGTTGCGCCTCGGGCGGCAGCCGCGCCCGGGCCGCGCCGCGGCCCCGGGCGAACATTGACCGTCCGCCGGCGTTTCGCCATTGTTGCATCGGCTTGGGCGGGGGATCAGCGGTTCGCCGGCCTCGGCCGAACATAATTATAACGGGGAGACATCGCGATGCGCTTCACCACCCTGGCAGCCGCCCTGGCCGCGGCCGTGATCGCGGCCGGCCCGGCGGCGGCGCAAGTCAAATGGGACATGCCGACCGCCTACCCGGCCGGGAACTTCCACAGCGTCAACGCCCAGAAATTCGCCGATGCCGTCAAGGCGGCGACCGGAGGCAAGCTGGCGATCACCGTCCATCCCGGCGCCTCGCTCTTCAAGGCGCCCGAGATCAAGCGCGCGGTGCAGACCGGCCAGGCGCAGATCGGC
>CAYTWJ010000075.1:0-11167 GCA_964442055.1 uncultured Rhodospirillaceae bacterium
CGGCTGCTTCGAGACCTCGCGCCCGACCACGCACGCCGAGCCGACCTTCGTCGTCGACGAGGTGGTGCACTATTGCGTCGCCAACATGCCGGGGGCGGTGGCGCGCACCTCGACGATGGCGCTGGGCAACGCCACCCTGCCCTTCGTGCTGGCGCTGGCCGACAAGGGCTGGCGGCGCGCGCTCGGCGACGATCCTCACCTGCGGCACGGCCTCAATGTCTGCCGCGGCCGGCTCACCCACGAGGCGGTGGCGCGCGACCTCAAGCTCGACTACGTGGCGGCGGAGAAGGCGCTGGCCGCCTGAGCGCCGCTCAGCCGCCCGCGGCCAGCCGGCGGTCGAGGAAGTCGAGCCGGTCCTGGCCCCAGAAGATCTCGCCGGCGACGACGTAGCTCGGCGCGCCGAAGACGTCGCGGGCGATCGCCTCGTCGGTGTCGGCGGCATAGGCGGCCGCCACCTCCTCGCCCGCGGCGGCGCGCTGCAGCGCCGCGGCGTCGTGCCCAAGCTCCATCGCGATGGCGGCGAGCGTGGCCGCGTCGGCGATGTCGCGCTCCTCGGCCCATTGCGCGCGCAGGATGGCGTGCGCCAGCGCCAGGGCGTCGCCGCCCGCCTGGCGGCAGGCGATCACCAGCCGCGCCGCCTGCGCCTCGGCGGCGGGGAAGAAGCGCGGCCGCAGGTTGAGCCTGACGCCGAGATGGTCGCGCCAGCGCGCCAGCTCGACGAGGCGGTATTTCTGGCGCTGCGGCGGCCGCTTGGCGAGCGGCAGGCCGCCCGAGACGGCGAAGATGCGCCCGTAATCGACCGGCTTGACCCGGACCAGCGCGCCGTGCCGGCGCACGATCTCGGTGAAACGGGCCGAGCCGAGATAGGTCCAGGGCGAATTGAGCGACAGGTAGTAATCGATGGCGATTGTCATCTGCGTTCCTGTGTCTAGTCGCGCAACAGGCCCTTGAGGCGGCGGAACTGCGTCAGCGCGTAAGTATCGGTCATGCCCGAGACGAAGTCGGTGACCTGCAACAGCCAGGCGGCGCGCGGCGCGTCGGGCGGCGGCGGATCGGGGAAGAGGCGGATCAGGGCGGCGCTGCGCGGCGACAGCGGCCCGCCGGCGCTCTGCTCGCGCTCGAGAAACGCCTCGCTGAAGGCAGCCAGCAGCTCGGTGAGGATCTCGCCGCCGGCGACCTCGGTCAGGAAGCGCTCGCGGGTCTCGAAGATGCGGGCGCGCGTCAGCGCGTCGATCTCGGCCAGGGCCGGCGCCGCCGCGGTCTCGGCCAGGAGTTCGCCGCGCATCCGGCCGGCGACGATGTCGGCCTCGCGGTCGAGGAAGACCTCGGCGACGTCGTCGATGAGCTGGCCGATCGCCTTGGCCCGCAGGTAGGCGACGCGGCGCGGCGGCTCCTCGATCTCGCGGTAGCGCGGCGGGAAGGTGCCGACCAGCCGGCCGAGCAGCTCCTCGGCCTCCTCGAAGCCGATGCGGCCGATCTTGTAGCCGTCCTCGAGATCGACCACGCGGTAGCAGATGTCGTCTGCGGCCTCGAGCAGGCAGGCGAGCGGATGGCGGCACCAGGCGGGGCCGCCGGCACCGGGCAGCGCCAGCAGGCCGACCTCCTCGGCGACCTCGCGGAAGAGCCCGGCCTCGGCCTGGAAGAAGCCGAACTTGCCGCCGGCGCCGGCGCCGCCCCCCGCCTTCCCCTGCCGCGGGGAGCCGTAGGGATACTTGGTAAAGGTGGCGAGGGTCGCGCAGGTCAGGCGCAGGCCACCGGCATCGCGCCAGTTCTGCAGGCGGGCGATGACGCGGAAGCCCTGGGCGTTGCCGTCGAAGCCGAGCAGGTCGCCGCGCTCGGCCGCGCTTAAGGGCTCAATCAGCGGCGCGCCGCCGGCGGGATCGGCGAACCAGTGGCGGATGGTGTGCTCGCCGAAATGGCCGAAGGGCGGGTTGCCGATGTCGTGGGCGAGGCAGGCGGCGGCGACGATGTGGCCGAACTCGGCCGCCGACAGGGCGCCCTCGCCGAGATGGCGCTGGACGATGGTCTGGCCGACCGCGGCGCCGAGCGAGCGGCCGACGGACGACACTTCCAGCGAGTGGGTCAGCCGCGTGCGCACGTAGTCGCTCTCGGGCAGGGAATGGACCTGGGTCTTGTCCTGCAGGCGGCGGAAGGCCGACGAGAACACCACCCGGTCCCAGTCCTTCTGGAAGGGGCTGCGCGCCGCCGTCACCGCCTCGGCCCCCTTGTGGCCGAGGCGCTGCGCCGAGAGCAGCCTGCGCCAATCCATCATGGCGGCAATGTGCCTGCTCGCGCCCCCGCCGACAAGCCGGCGCAATGGCGGGATGGCCGGCGCGCGTTGGGATAGCAGACTACCGAAAAGCCCTCTTGCTCACCCTCCCGCTTCGACATGCTCAGCGTGCGGCTGAGCCTCATCAGGGACCGGGCCTCCTCCTGAGCCCGCCGAAGGGTGAGGCCCAGGACGCTATCGAGTATTTGCCGGCAGCCTGCTAGTGTCGTCCGGCTCAACCTGCGTCGGCCGTTCGCGTGTTTCCCCTCGCCATCGAAACCCTGCGCGTCGCCGTCGGCGCGCTGTTCGTCGCCACCTATGCCGGCATGGCGCTGGGGCGCGTGCCGGGCCTCGCCATCGACCGCACCGGCATCGCGCTCTTCGCCGCGGTCGCGCTGCTGGTGATCGGCGGCCTGCCGCCGGCCGGGGCCGCCGCGGCCATCGACTTCCCCACCCTCGCCATCCTGTTCGGGCTGATGATCCTGTCGTCGCAGTTCGGCCTCGCCGGCTTCTACGACTGGTGCGCCGCCCGTATCGCCGCCGCCGCCGGCTCGCCGGTCCGCCTGCTGGCCCTGACCGTCGCGGCGTCGGGGGCGATGTCGGCGCTGCTCGCCAACGACGTCGTCGTCTTCGCCATGACGCCGATGCTCTGCCGCGGCATCGCCGCGCGCGGGCTCGATCCGCGCCCGTTCCTGATCGGCCTCGCTGGCGGCAGCAACGCCGGTTCGGCGGCCACGGTGATCGGCAACCCGCAGAACATCCTGATCGGCCAGGTCGGCGGGCTCGATTTCTGGCGCTTCGTTGCCGTCTGCGGGCCGCCGGCGCTGGCGGCGCTGGTGCTGGTCTTCGTCGCCGTGCTCCTCACCTGGCGCGAGGCGCTGGACGCGCACCCCATTTCCGCCGCGCCGCCGCCGCCCGCCTTCGATGGCTGGCAGACGGCCAAGGGCATCGCGGCGGCGGTGCTGCTGGTCGCGCTCTTCACGTCGCCGCTGCCGCGCGAGATCGCCGCGCTCGCCGTCGGCGCGGCGCTGCTGGTCAGCCGGCGGATGGCGACGCGGCGGGTGATGGCGGCGGTGGACTGGCACCTGATCCTGCTGTTCGCCGCGCTCTTCATCGTCAACGCCGCCTTCGCCGGTACCGGGCTGCCGGGGCAGGCGATGGCCTGGCTCGGCGAGCACGGGCTGCTGCCCGACCGGCTCGGCGTCCTCGCCGCGCTGGCGCTTCTCGCCAGCAACACGATCGGCAACGTGCCGGCGGTGATCATGCTGCTGGCGCAATGGCCGGCGCCGCCCGAGGGCGCGCTCTACGGCCTGGCGCTGCTGTCGACGCTGGCCGGCAACTTGCTGCTGGTCGGCAGCATGGCCAACATCATCGTCGCCGAGCGCGCCGCCGCGCATGGCGTGCGGCTTGGCTTTGGCGACTTCGCGCGCTCGGGCATACCGATGACGCTGGCCTCGTTCGCGGTCGCCATCGCCTGGCTCGGTCTTGGCGGCCGGCTCGGCTGGTAGGGCGGAGGGCGATGACCCGGGTCTATCTCGCCCTCGCCGCGGTGATGAGCGGCATCGCCGTGGTCTCGGTCGGCAACGGCCTGCTCGCCGTCTTCCTCGCCGTGCGCATGACCGTCGAGCAGTTCCCGACGGTGACCATCGGCGTGGTCGTCACCGGCTATTCGGCCGGCTTCCTGGTCGGCTGCCTGCTGGTCGGTCGCGCCATCCGGCGGGTCGGCCACATCCGCAGCTTCGCGGTCTTCGCCGGGCTGATGGCCACCGCCTCGCTCGCCTTCGCGGTGCACGTGCACCCCCTGAGCTGGCTGGCGCTGCGCCTGGTCACCGGCTTCGCCGCCGCCGGCCTGTTCGTCGTTGCCGAGAGCTGGCTCACCGAGAAGGTGCCAAGCGCCCAGCGCGGCCGCGTCTTCGGCGTCTACATGATCAGCAACAAGATCGCCTATGGCTGCGGCCAGCTGCTGCTGATGGCCGGCGACCCGGCCGGCCTGGCGCTGTTCATGATCGCCTCGGCCTGCTTCTCGCTCTGCCTGCTGCCGGTGGCGCTGACGCGCGCCGAGAGCCCCGGCGTGCCCGATCTCGCGGGCTTCGGCCTGCGCGACCTCTATCGCGTCTCGCCGGTCGCGGTCGTCGGCTGCTTCATCGCCGGGGTCAACAACAATTCGGTGGTCGGCGTCGGCCCGGTCTACGCCGCCGGGCTCGGCCTCGGCACCGGCGAGATCGCCTGGTTCACCGCGCTGGTGCAGTTCGGCAGCCTGCTGCTGCAATACCCGATCGGCCGCCTTTCGGACGTGATCGACCGCCGCCGTGTGCTGGTGATCGCCGGCGCCGGCACGGTGCTGCTGGCGCTGCTCATCATGGCCCTCGGCGAGCGCTCGACGCCGGGGCTGCTGGCCCTCGCCGCGCTCTATGGCGGGATCTCGTTCACGCTCTATCCGCTCTGCGTGGCCCACGCCGCCGATCACGTCGAGGCGCGGCACCTGGTCGCGGTCTCGGGCGGTTTGCTGCTCGCCTGGGCGGCGGGGGCGACGATCGGCCCGGTGCTGGCGACGCTGATCATGGCGCAGGCCGGGCCGGGCGGGCTGTTCCTCTTCGTCGCCCTGGCCACCAGCCTCCTGATCCTGTTCACCCTCTGGCGCATGACGCGCCGGCCGCCGCCGCCCAGCAGCGAGCCGGCGCCTTTCGTGCCGGCGCCCGAAATGAAGCCGCAAGGCGCGGCGGGCGGCGCCGAAGCCGCCTCGCCGAGCGGCTGAAGGGGCGCCGCCGATGTATCCCGCCAGCCCGCCGGGCGCGCCCGGCCGCCTCGACCCAAGGCGCTTGTCAACCAGCACCCGGCTGGCGCTGTTCTACGCCGCCCTCTTCACCGTGCCGGGCATCCACCTGCCGTTCTGGCCGGTCTGGCTCAAGGCGCAGGGGCTCGAGGCGGAGGCGATCGGCCTCGTGCTCGCCGCCGGCGTCTGGGTGCGCATCCTCGCCAACCCGCTGGTCGGCCACATCGCCGACGCGCGCGGCGAGCGCAAGCGGCTGATGATCGGGCTGGCGTTGGCGAGCATTGCCGCCTTCGCCTTCTATCCGCTGGCCGGCGGGCTGGCCGCGCTGCTGGTGGTGACCGCGATCTTCGGGCTGGCCTGGACGCCGATCATCTCGCTCGGCGAGAACCTGGCGCTGATCGTCGCCTACGAGCGCCATCTCGATTACGGCCGCATCCGCCTCTGGGGCTCGATCGCCTTCATGGTCGCCTCGACGGCGGGCGGCCTGGTGATCGAGGGCCGGCCCGCGGGGCTGATCTTCTGGCTCGTCCTGGCCGGGCTGGTCGCGACCGCGCTGGCCTGCCTGCCGCTGCCCGAGATCCGCCGGCCCGACCCCGAGCCCGCGGCGGCGCCCGCCGCCGCCACGCCGCGCGCCCCGGTTCGCGTGCTGCTCGGCCAGCCGTTGTTCGTGCTCTTCGTCGCCAGCGCCGGCATCGCCCAGGCCAGCCATTCGGTGCTCTACGCCTTCGGCACGCTGCACTGGCGGGCGGCGGGACTGAGCGACGACGTGATCGGCCTCCTGTGGGCCGAAGGGGTGGTCGCCGAGATCATCCTGTTCGCCGTCGGCACGACGCTGACGCGCCGCCTCGGCCCGGTCAACCTGCTGCTCGCCGGCGCCGCCGCCGGCATCGTCCGCTGGAGCGCCACCGCCTTCACCGGCGAGCTCGCGGCGCTGGTCGCGCTGCAGGCGCTGCACGCCTTCACCTTCGGCGCGGCGCATCTCGGCGCCATGCATTTCCTGGCGCAGAACGTGGCGACGCGGCTCTCGGCCTCGGCGCAGAGCCTGCTCGCCACCTTCTCGGGCGGCGTCGCGCTCGGCCTCGGCATGATGGCGGCGGGGCCGCTTTACGGCGCGCTCGGCGGCCGCGCCTTCCTGGCCATGGCGCTGCTCTCGGCGATCGGGGCCGCCGGCACCGTCGCGCTCGCCCTGCTCTGGCGCGGCCAGCGCATCGGCTGACGGCGGCTGCGTCAAACCTCCGTCCCGACGGACAAATGCTTGATTTCCGAATCAAATTAATTTAGAACAAATCATGAACTTCCGGAATTTGTCCCGCATCTTGCAGGAACGGGGTTGCAACTTACCGACCAGTGCGGCAATCAAACATCCGAGCATGGGGAGGGGGTACATGCCACTACGGAGCGTCGAGCTATTTACCGGCGCTGGCGGGCTTGGGCTCGGGCTCAGTCGAGCCGGATTCGCGCCAGTGCTCTCTGTCGAGTGGGACAAGGACGCGTGCGGCACGCTTGCTCATAACGCGGCTCGGGGTGTTGAGTACGTTCGCGGCTGGAGGGTCAGGCAGGCCGATGTGCGGACCATCGATTGGCATCAAATGATCGGGGAGCCAATTGATTTGGTCGCCGGAGGGCCCCCCTGCCAGCCATTCTCGATCGGGGGCAAGCATCGCGGCCATATTGACGGCCGCGACATGTGGCCGGAGGCCATCCGAGCTGTCCGCGAATTGCAGCCGAGGGCTTTCCTTTTCGAGAACGTGCGCGGCCTAGGTCGACCCGCGTTTCGCCATTATCTGACCTGGATAACGCGACACCTTGCCCTTCCAGACGTCGTTCGACGTCGGGACGAGAGTCACGTCGAACACGGCGAGCGGCTGCGCCCGCTACTAACCCAGGCGGAGTACGATGTCGCCGTTTTCCATGTGAACGCCGCCGATTTTGGCGCACCGCAAAAGCGTCACCGCGTCGTCATTGCGGGTGTGCGTCGTGGGGCCGGTATGACAACGCTACAGCCTCGTCAGACGCATTCTTACGATCGGCTTCTTTGGGATCAATGGGTGTCAGGTGATTATTGGCTGCGACACGGGATCAAAAGACCAGGTCGCGATCCTCGCGATAAGCGTGCGGCTGCCATTGTCGCCGGCCTTCGGCTATCGATGCTCGCACCGGAAACTCTTCCGTGGGTGACAGTACGCGACGCGCTAAGCGGATTGGGTGAACCAAGGCTACGGGCGTCGGCATCGAACCATGTGTTCCAGCCTGGGGCACGTGTCTACGTCGGTCACACGGGGAGCCCGCTCGACGAGCCAGCAAAGGCCCTCAAGGCGGGAGATCACGGCGTTCCTGGCGGCGAGAACATGATGGTTCTCCCCAATGGCGGCGTCCGTTATTTCACGATTCGTGAGGCGGCGCGCCTCCAGGGGCTCCCCGATGATTACGTGTTCCCATGCTCTTGGACTGAAAGTATGCGTCAGCTTGGAAACGCTGTGCCAGTACCACTGGCGCATGCTTTTGGCGCGGCATTGGCTCGCCTGCTATCGCGGAAATCGGGAGTCAGGCAGCGGGCGGCGTGATGGCAACCAGCAGGTCGAAGAACGCGCTTGAGCGCCTCGTTGCGGATTCGATCAGAGATATTCTGGCACAAGTCAGCGAAGTCGAAGACTCACTTAAGGCGGCAGCGCAAAAGAGGTTGAGTGAGACGCTCCAGCATGCGGCAGGCAAATTAACTCAAGCAGCGCGCGAGATTGACCCGATTAAGGAGCCAAGCGCGTTTTTTGATCCCGCCGATCCGCGCACATTGGGACGATTGGCAGCGGTCGCGCTTCTGGTCCAGCCTCGCCTGCCATTAGCCATGGTTGAACGCGCGTACGGTTCGGGCGTGTACGCCATCTACTATGATGGCGCATATCCCGCCTATCGTTCGCTCGCGAAAACGGAGAGCCCCATTTACGTGGGAAAGGCCGATCCCGAGACCCCTGATGCTCACTCACCACGCCAGCAAGGGACCAAGCTAACAGACCGATTGAGCGAACATCGTCGGACCATCCGTAAGACCGAGATATACGCAAGAGAAAATGGCCTCAAGCCATATATTGCCGTTGACGAATTTTTCTACCGCAAATTGGTTGTGGGGAGCACGGCGCATTTGGCCGCCGAACAGCAATTGATCAATCTGTTCCAGCCGATATGGAACTCAGAGGTAAACATCAGTTTCGGCATGGCGAAGCACGGCGATGCTGCGGAGACTCGTGGCAACCTGCGCTCACCCTGGCACACTCTCCACCCCGGTGTTGGATGGGCTCTTGCTCGGAAACTCCAGGACGCCAAGACCATTAAACAAATCAACGATGAGATCGCGGCCCACATCAATAAGTACCAACCCTTTAAGACTTCAGAAAAGGCGATAGCGGTTCTGATCCGGCAGTTTCGGCAAGACCTGCTGGCGGCGGGAACGCCCGAAGATGGCGAGGCCGACTGAAGGACCACCTGTGCCACCTGAACGTTCCGCGCTCATGGCCTTGGTGCGCGGGAAGGACACGAAGGTGGAGATGACGGTGCGCAAGGCCCTGCACGCAGCCGGATTGCGTTTCCGCCTTCATCGTCCAGACCTACCGGGCCATCCAGACATCACGTTTCCCTCGCGCCGAGCCGTTGTTTTCGTGCATGGATGCTTCTGGCATCGGCACTCGGGGTGTCCCTCGACCAGGACGCCGAAAACCCGTCGCCGATGGTGGGAGGCGAAATTCGCGGCGAATGTCGAACGGGATCGGCGCGCGCGACGGCTGCTGCGCAAGGGAGGCTGGCGCGTTTACGTCGTCTGGGAGTGCCAGATCCATGACAGGAAGCGGATCGGCAATCTCATATCCAGCTTGAAGCGCATCAAGACGGACGGCGCTCAGCGCGCCGCCGGCACCATCTGGCGGGGCAGGAAGGTGACGATGTCGGGGAAAACGACGACCAGCGCCACCGCCACCACCATCAGCATGAAGAAGGGAAAGGCGGCGCGGCTGACATAGACGATCGAATGCCCGGTCATCCCCTGCAGCACGAACAGGTTGAAGCCGACCGGCGGGGTGATCTGCGCCATCTCGACCACCAGCACGATGAAGACGCCGAACCAGACCAGGTCGATGCCGGCCGCCTGCACCATCGGCAGCAGCACCGCCATGGTCAGCACCACCATCGAGATGCCGTCGAGGAAGCAGCCGAGGACGATGAAGAACAGGGTCAGCATGCCGATCAGGGCGAGCGGCGGCAGCTGGAGCCGGCCGATCGCCTCGGCGAGCTGGCGCGGCAGGCCGGTGAACCCCATGGCCAGCGACAGGAAGGCCGAGCCGGCCAGGATCAGCATGATCATGGTCGTGGTGCGGGTGGCGCCGAGCAGGCTGGCGAGGAAGGTCTTGCGGTCGAGCGTGCCCTCCCACAGCGAGAGCGCGAGCGCGCCGACGACGCCGAGCGCGGCCGATTCGGTGGCCGTGGCGATGCCGCCGTAGATCGAGCCGAGCACGAGCAGGATCAGGAGCACGGTCGGGATCAGGCCGCGCGAGGCGGCGATCTTCTCGAGCAGCGTCATGCGGATGTCGCTGGGCGGGATCTGGTCGCGGCGCAGGATCGCCCACATCCCGACATAGCCCATGAACAGCAGCGCCAGCATGATCCCGGGGATGACGCCGGCGATGAACAGCTGGGCGATCGAGACGTCGGCGGCGACGCCGTAGACGATCATGATGATCGAGGGCGGGATCAGGATGCCGAGCGTGCCGGCGCCGGCCAGCGAGCCGACCGCGAGGCGCTCGGGGTAACGGCGGCCGCGCAGTTCGGGCAGCGTGATCCTGCCGATCGTGGCGCAGGTCGCAGCCGACGAGCCGGAGATCGCCGCGAAGATGGCGCAGCCGACGACGTTGGTCTGCAGCAGCCGGCCGGGCAGCCCGCTCATCCACGGGCCCAGGCTCTTGAACAGGTCCGCCGACAGCCGGGTGCGGAAGAGGATCTCGCCCATCCAGATGAACAGCGGCAGGGCGGTCAGCGTCCAGCTCGAGAGCGAGCCCCAGATGGTCGTCGCCATCGCGTCGCCGGCCGGCCGGGTGGTGAACATCGTCATCGCCGCGAAGCCGACGCCGAGCAGCGACAGGCCGATCCAGACGCCGCTGCCGAGCAGCGCGAACAGTACGACCAGCAGGACGCCGATGAGGAACGCGTGGTCCACGGGGGCGATTCAGCGGTCGGCGCGGGCGTCGGCGCCGGCGTCGGCCGGCAGCTCGCCACCGCCGATCAGGCCGACCAGCCGCTCGACGACGGCGATGGCGAAGACGGTGGTGCCCACCGCCATGCCGAGCTGCGGAATCCACAGCGGCACCGGCACCAGCCCCTGGCTCACGTCGTTGAGCTGCCAGGACACCAAGGTCATCTTGACGCTGTACCAGGCGAAATAGGCGGCGAGCAGCGCGCCGATCCCGTGGCACCAGACCTCCAGCGCCCGCCGTAGCGGCCCGCGCAGCCGCTGCAGCACGAGCGTGACGCGGATATGCTCGTCCGTCCCGAAGGTGTAGGCGAGGCCGAGGAAGGCCGACGCCGCCATCGCATAGCCGGCGAACTCGTCCATGCTGCGGGTGATGAAGCCGAACAGGCTGCCGGCGATGGCGATCAGGATGAAGACGGCGATGGCGGCAAGAAAGGCCGCGGCCAGCAGGCCGCAGCCGAGATAGAGCGTGGCGAGTACCCGGCGCATCGATCTTGATGCCGGCGGGGAGCCGGCGCGAGTCCGGCTCCCGCGCCGTCGATCACATCTTGCGATAGGCGGCGATCAGCGCCTGTCCGTCGGCGCCGGCCTTCTTCAGCCATTCCTCGGTCATGACCTTGCCGACTCCGGCCAGGCCGTCCTTGAGCGCCGGGCCCGGCGGCTGCACCTTCATGCCGTTCTTGGCCAGGGTCTCAAGCGATTCCTTGTTGACCCGCTGGCTCTCGGCCCAGCCGGCGGCCTCGGCCTTCCTTGCCTCGGCGAGCACCGCGTCCTGCGTCGCCTTGTCGAGCGTGTTGAAGGCCGCCTTGTTGACGATGACCATGTTCTTCGGCAGCCAGGCCTGGGTGTCGTAGTAGAACTTGACCTGCTCCCAGACCTTGCTGTCGACGCCCGT
>CAYTWJ010000076.1:0-11092 GCA_964442055.1 uncultured Rhodospirillaceae bacterium
CGCCGGCGTGATGATGGCGAAGGTCATCTGGAAGGTCATGAAGACCGATTCGGGGATGGTCGGCGCCAGCGCGTGCGCGCCATCCAGCGTCAGGTTGGCCAGCAGCGCCTTGCTGAAGCCGCCAAAGATGGCGTTGCCCTCGTCGAAGGCCAGGCTGTAGCCGATCACCATCCACAGCACGGTGACCAGGCAGGTGATGGCGAAGCTCTGCATCATCGTCGCCAGCACGTTCATCTTGCGCACCATGCCGCCGTAGAACAGCGCCAGCCCCGGGATGGTCATCATCAGGACCAGCGCGGTCGAGGTCAGCATCCAGGCGGTATCGCCGGTATCGATCTTTGGCGGCTCCTCGGCGGCCAAGGCAACATCGGCCACGCCGGCCACCAGGCCGAGCGCGACGAGGAAGAGCGGCATCAGAGCCGGCAATCGGTTGGGGCGCATCATCCGTTTGACCTCCACAGGGCGAACCGCGGCGCTCGCCCGGCCGTTCGACCCGGCGCGCCCGTTCTGGGCAAAGCCGGACCGGCAGAGCTGCTGCCGCGCTGCAGCACGGGATTACAAGAAGCGTGCCAGCCGATTGCCCGCCACCTCGACCGAACAAGCCCGAAGAATTCCGCGATTCCGCCACCTGGGCCTGCGTAGTCGCATGCGTGGTCATTGGCTAAGTGATGAATTTTTGAGCACCCCGGTCGATTGTGCGCGAATTCTGGGCAGCAGGACGAAGGCGGCAAAGAATTGAAATTACGCGGGCAATAGGCGAAGGTGACACCAACATCGCCCGGTGGACGGGCGCACGAAACGATCGGCGACGGCAAGCCGGGGCGCTGGCTTTGGCGAGATCGTCGCCAAGGTGCAACGAACAGGGAGGATCTCGCATGCGCATGCTGTTTGCGGCCGTGGCCGCGTTCGGTCTGGCGATCGCGGCGCCGGCCGGCGCCGCCGACCCGATCAAGATCAAGTTCTCGCACGTCGTGGCGGAGAACACGCCCAAAGGGCAGGGCGCGCTGCACTTCAAGAAGCTGGCCGAGGAGCGGCTGCCGGGCAAGGTGGTCGTCGAGGTGTACCCGAATTCGCAGCTGTTCGGCGACGCCAAGGAGATGGAGGCGCTGCTGCTCGGCGACGTGCAGCTCATCGCGCCGTCGCTTTCCAAGTTCGACCGCTACACCAAGAAGGTCCAGGTCTTCGACCTGCCCTTCCTGTTCGAGAACATCGCCGCGGTCGACCGCTTCCAGGCGAGCCCGGCCGGCAAGGCGCTGCTCGATTCGATGAAGAGCAAGGGCATCAAGGGCCTCGGCTACTGGCACAACGGCATGAAGCAGATGTCGGCCAACAAGGTGCTGCGCGCGCCGGCCGACGCCAAGGGGCTGAAATTCCGCATCCAGCCCTCCGACGTGCTCGAGGCGCAGTTCCGCGCCATCGGCGCCAACCCGCAGAAGATGGCCTTCGCCGAGGTCTACCAGGCGCTGCAGACCGGCGTGGTCGACGGCCAGGAGAACACCTGGTCGAACATCTATTCGCAGAAGTTCCACGAGGTGCAGAAGGCCATCACCGAGACCAATCACGGCGTGATCGACTACATGGTGATCGCCAACGCCGGCTTCTGGGACAAGCTGCCGGCCGACATCCGCCCCGTGCTGGAAGCCTGCATGGCCGAGGCGACCGCCTATTCCAACAAGATCGCCAACGAGCTCAACGAGCGCGACCGCAAGCGCATCGCCGAAGCGGGCAAGGCCGAGATCATCACGCTGAGCAAGGCCGAGCTCATCCAGTGGCAGAAGGCGATGGAGCCGGTCTGGAAGAAGTTCGAAGCCGACATCGGCAAGGAGCTGATCGAGGCGGCGCGCGCCGCCAATTCGAGCTGACCGTCCGAGCCCCGGCCCGCCGCGGCGCCTGCCGTGGCGGGCCACTGCCCGGCCCGGATCCGCACGGCATGCCCGCCCGGCTCGTCGGCCTCTTCAACCGGCTTGAAGAGTGGCTGATCGCCGCGCTGCTCGCGGCGATGACCGCGATCACCTTCATGCAGGTGGTCGCGCGCTACGTCTTCAACTACAGCTTCGTCTGGGCACTCGAGCTCGTCACCTTCCTGTTCGCCTGGCTCATCTTCCTCGGCATCTCCTACGGCGTGCGCATCGGCTCGCACATCGGCGTCGACGCGCTGGTCAAGGCCTTGCCGGCGGGGCCGCGGCGGCTGGTCGGCGCGCTGGCGGCGGCGCTGTGCATGGCCTACTGCGTCATCCTCTTCGTCGGCTCGTGGACCTACGTCGAGAAGATGTACGTGATCGGCATCCTCGCCCAGGACCTGCCGATCCCGCAGTGGGTGCCGCGGCTGGTGCTGCCGCTCGGCTTCGGCCTCACCTTCATCCGCTTCGCCGAGATCCTGGTCCGCATTCTCATCGGTCGCGAGGCCGGGCTGGCACTCGCCGACGAGGCGGCGGAAGCGCTGAGCCAGCTGCACGAGGAGCCGCGCGGCGGCGAGGGAGCGGGGCGGCCGTGACCACCGCAGTGCTGTTCATCCTGCTTTTCTTCTTCATGCTGATCGGCATGCCGATCGCCATCTCGCTCGGCCTCGCCAGCCTGCTGACGATCATGTTCTTCGCCCAGGATTCGCTGGCCTCGCTGGCGCTCAAGCTGTTCGAGACCTCGGAGCACTACACGCTGCTGGCGATTCCGTTCTTCATCCTGTCGGGCGCCTTCATGACCACCGGCGGCGTCGCCCGCCGCATCATCCGCTTCGCCATCGACGCGGTCGGCCACCTGCGCGGCGGGCTGGCGATCGCCTCGGTGCTGGCCTGCATGCTGTTCGCCGCCGTCTCCGGCTCGTCGCCGGCGACCGTGGTCGCGATCGGCTCGATCGTCATCGCCGGCATGATCAAGTCGGGCTACACCCGGGAATTCGCCGCCGGAGTGATCTGCAATGCCGGCACGCTCGGCATCCTGATCCCGCCCTCGATCGTCATGGTGGTCTACGGCGCGGCCACCGAGACCTCGGTCGGGCGGCTGTTCATGGCCGGCGTCGTGCCCGGCATCGTGCTCGGGCTGATGCTGATGGGCGCGATCTACGTGCGCGCGCGCATGCTCGACCTGCCGCGCCAGCCCAAACCGTCGCTGCGTGAGGTGCTGGCCGCGCTGCGCGAGGCCTCGTGGGGCCTGATGCTGCTGGTCATCATCATGGGCGGCATCTACGGCGGCGTCTTCACGCCGACCGAGGCGGCGGCGGTGGCGGCGGTCTATGCCCTGCTGGTCGCGGTGCTGATCTACCGCGACATCGGGCTGACCGAGGTGCCGAAGGTGCTGGTCGAGGCCGGCAAGGTGACGGTGATGCTGATGTTCATCATCGCCAACGCGCTGCTCTTCGCGCACGTGCTGACCACCGAGCGCATCCCGCAGAGCGTGGCCGAGACCATCGTCGCCTGGGGCATGTCGCCGTGGATGTTCCTGGTCGTGGTCAACGTCCTGCTGCTGATCGCCGGCAACTTCATGGAGCCGACCGGGATCATCCTCATCCTGGCGCCGATCCTGTTCCCGATCGCGACGGAACTCGGCATCGACCCGGTGCATCTCGGCATCATCATGGTCGTCAACATGGAGATCGGCATGGTGACCCCGCCGGTCGGCCTCAACCTCTTCGTCACCTCCGGCATCACCGGCATGAACCTGATCGAAGTGGTGCGCGCGGCCCTGCCCTGGCTGACCGTGCTGCTTCTCTTCCTGGTGATCGTCACCTACGTCCCGGTGATGTCGACCTTCCTGCCCGACCTGCTGTTCGGGCCCGATTCGCACTGACGGGCGGGCCTGAGCCGGCGGCCGGCTTGCCGGCCGGCGCGACAGTGCTATAGTCCGCGCCGCTTTGGACCGAGGCAGCGCAGCGGAGCCATGTTCGACCTGATCTCGCCGGCCGAGCTGTGGGCGCTGGCCTCGGTCATCATGATCGACGTCGTGCTGGCCGGCGACAACGCCGTGGTGGTGGGCGTCGCCGCCGCCGGCCTGCCACGCGAGCAGCGCGCGCGGGTCATCGCCATCGGCATCGCCGCGGCGACGGTGCTGCGCATCCTCTTCGCCTCGGTGACCACCCAGCTCCTGCAGATCATCGGCCTGCTGCTCGCCGGCGGGCTGCTGCTGCTCTGGGTGTCGTGGAAGCTCTGGCGCGAGCTCGAGGCGCAGCGCCGCGCCGACAAGGAGGCCGCCGAAGCCGAGGCTTTGGCCGACCCGCACCGCATGGGCCAGGCGGTGGCGGCCGCCGCCGCGGCGGCAAACGGCGCCCCGGTCAAGACCTTCGGCCAGGCGGTGACGCAGATCGTCGTCGCCGACGTGTCGATGTCGCTCGACAACGTGCTCGCCGTGGCCGGCGCGGCGATGGAGCATCCCTGGGTGCTGATCCTCGGCCTCGCGCTCTCGGTGGCGCTGATGGGCATGGCGGCGGCCATCATCGCCGCCTTGCTCGCCCGCCACCGCTGGATCGCCTATATCGGGCTTTTGATCATCCTTTACGTCGCGCTGCGCATGATCTGGGATGGCGCCGACGACGTGCTGAACTACGTCCAGGCCTGAGGCTTACTCTCCCCCAAAAGTCGGATTCGCCGTAAATTGACGGCCTGGGAAACCCGGTCCGGACTGGCATGGCCCGACTGCGTCTCGCTCTCCTCGGCGGCTTCCGTCTCGCCCGCAACGGCGCAGAGATCGAGATTCCGACCCGCAAGGGGCAGGCGCTGCTGGCCTATCTGGCGACCGCCCCCGGCCGCGCGGCAACGCGGGCGACGCTCGCCGCCCTGCTCTGGGGCGACCGTTTCGACGAGCAGGCGCGGCGCAGCCTGCGCCAATGCCTGTTCGAGCTGCGCCGTGCGCTCGGCGACGACGATGCCCGCCTCCTCGCCGCCGACGGCGACGTCGTGACGCTCTCCGACGATGTCGAATGCGACGTCGGCCAGTTCGAGGCGGCGGCCGGCGGCGCCGACGGCGCCGCGCTCGAGCGGGCGCTCGATCTCCATGCCGGCGACCTGCTGGCCGGCTTCGATCTGCGCGAGGAGGCCTTCAATGACTGGCTGCGCCAGAGCCGCGATCGCCTGCGCGCCCTGCACGGCGATGCGCTGAGCCGCGCCACGCTGCGGGCGCGCGAGCGGGGCGATGCCGAGGCGGCGATCCGCTTGGCGCAGCGCCTGATGATGGCGGACCCCCTGCGCGAGCAGGGCCATCGTCTCTTGATGCGGCTCTACGCCGAGAACGGCCGGCGCAGCGAGGCGCTGCGCCAGTACCAAGCCTGCGCCGCGATCCTGCGCGAGACGCTCGACGTCGATCCCGAGGCCGAAACGACGGCGCTCTGCCAGGCGATCCGCGACGGCGGGGGCCCGCCGCCGGCCCCTGCCGCCGCTGTCGCGCCTGCGGTCGACGCCGTGACGGCCGTTGCGCCGCGGCGCCGGCGCGGGGCCTGGCTCACCTGGCCCGCGGCGGCAACCGCGTCGGCGGCGCTGGCCGCGGCGGCGTGGCTGTGGATCGCGCCGCCCGAGCGGGCGCCGCAGGATGCGCCCGATGCGCCGCAATCGGAATTCCCGGTGATCGTGGTTCAGCCCTTCGACGGCGCCGGGGGCACGCCGGATGAGGCCATCCTGGCCAGGACGCTGACCGCCGACCTCAGCGCCTGGCTGTCGCGCTTCGCCCATCTCGTGGTCGTGGTGCCGGCGGGCGACGCCGCGCCGGCGCCCGACTATGCCCTGCGCGGCACGGTGCTGAAGACGACCGGCCCGACCCGCGTCAGCGTGCAGCTCAGGCGCAACCCGGCCGGCCGGCTGGTTTGGGCCGAAAGCTACGAGCGGGATGCGGCCAATGCGCTTGACGGCCTCGCCGAGATCAGCCGGGCGATCGCCGCCGCCGCCGGCGTGAACATCTGGCAGGACCAGACCCGCGAGCTGCGCGGCAAGAACCCCGAGCGGCTGACGCAGCAGCAGCTCCTGTACAGCGCCCGCGAGCGGCTGTTCCTGGTCACGCCCGAGGGCAACCGGGCGGCCCGCGACCTGTACGAGCGGGCGATCCAGATCGACCCGCACAACGGCCAGGCGCACGCCTATCTGGCCTGGGCGCTCCTCAACGAATGGCGGCTCGGCTGGAGCGACGACCCGCAGGCGTCGCTGCTGCCGGCCTTCGCCGCGGCGCAAGAGGCGGTCCGCCGCGCCCCGCACCTGGTCGACGGCCACGAGGCGCTGGGCGACGTCTACCTTTGGCTGAAGCGCCACGACCTGGCCGAGGACGCCCTGCGCCGCGCGCTTCGCCTCAATGCCAGCGAGGCGACGGCGCACGCGATCCTCGGCGACATCCTCGGCTGGGCCGGCCGGCCCGACGAGGCGGCGGCGGCGGTCGAAGAGGCGATGCGTCTCGATCCGCTTTATCCCTACACCTACGGCTGGTACCTGGCTCACGCGCAGTTCCTGCGCGGCGATCTCGATGCCGCCGAGCGGACCTTGCTGCGCGTGCGCGACCAGAACCCCAATTTCATCGCCGCCTACATGTACCTGGCCGCGATTGCCGCCGCCCGCGACCGCCCCGACGAGGCCAAGGCGGCGCTCGAACGGGCGGTCGCGATCAACCCGCGCCTGTCGCGGGCCGCCTTGCAGCTCTACCTGCCCTATCGCAACCCCGCCGACCTCGAGCGCCTGCTCGCGCTTCTCGACCGCGCCGGCCTGCCGCCCTTCCCCGCCGGATCGGCCAGCCGCTGAACGCCGCCGGTCAGTGGCTCACCGCCGGCGGATCGAGGATGTTGCGCAGCTGACGCTGGCAGACCGGCATGGTCGCCCCGCTCATGAACGCCGCCCAGAGGAATTCCTTCTCGCTGCCGGCATAGTGGGCCGGCATCGCGGCGGCTTCGCGGTCGATGCGCCAGGCCGAGGCGGCGTAGCGCAGCGAGAGCGTCCAGATGCGCTCGGCCCGCGCCCGCTGCGACAGCCCGGCGAGATGGCACCGCGCCAGGGCGTTGAGGGCGGCGTTGCGCCGGCGAATCGCCTCTTCCCGCCACCAGGGCAGTCCGCCGCGCCCGCCGCGCAGGCCGAGCGCCTCGTCGAGCGAGTCGAAATCGTGGTTGAGGAAGCCGGACAACGAGGCGCCGAGCCAGCGCGCCTGGTCGTCGCTGAGCGGCTCGGCGCTGAGGCAGCGGCGGCTGATGTCGCGCAAGGCGGTGATCGAGAAGTGCATGGTCGGATCCCCTGACGAGCGACCGGAAAGCTCCGTGTCCGGGGTCGATCATCGGCAGGGGGCGCCATGCGGCCGTCGCCGCTTCGGCAAGGCTGCCGCTCTTGCCGTCAGAATTGCGTCAAAAACGCGTCATTTCGGAAAATTTTCGAGGTTTTCGTCCCGGAAGCCTGCTTCTTGAGCGCGGCGGCGGCCTCAATCGCGGAAGCCGGGGTCGAGCCGGTCGAGCTTGCGCAAGAGCGCCGGCCAGGCGAGCTGCCCGCCCAGCCCGCGTGTCACCGCCTTGGCCTGCGCCATGATGCCGTCGACGATCGGCTGGGCCACCGGGCGCAAGGGACCGCCCGCCTGGGCCAGCACCTGCGTCGCGCAGGCGCGCTCGAGCGCGTAGATGTTGAGGAAGGCGTCCGCCACGGTCGGCCCCAGGGCCAGCGTGCCGTGATTGCGCAGGATCATGAAGCTCCGGTCGCCGAGATCCGCCACCAGCCGCTGCTTCTCGGCGGGGTTCAGCGCCACGCCCTCGTAATCGTGATAGGCCAAAGCGGCGCTCGGGAAGAGCGCGATCTGCGAGATCGGAAGCAGGCCGCGCTCCTGCGCCGAGACCGCGACCCCCGCCGGCGTGTGCAGGTGGACGACGCAGCCGGCATCGGGCCGCGCCTCGTGCACCGCGCTGTGGATGGTGAAGCCGGCCGGGTTGATGGCGCCGGCATCGTCGTCGACCACGTTGCCGTCGATTCCGACCTTGACCAGGCTCGAGGCTGTGATCTCCTCGAACAAGAGGCCATAGCGGTTGACCAGGAACCGGTCGTGCGTGCCGGGCACGCGCGCCGAGATGTGGGTGAAGATCAGGTCATCCCAGCCATAGAGCGCGACCAGCCGGTAGCAGGCGGCGAGGTCGACGCGCTGGCGCCATTCCGCATCCGGGATGTTGCGGCGCGGCCGGACATCGGCGGCTTTGTGCATGGCGCCCTCCCTGGCGATCCGTTCCGCGCGAGCCTCGCCCAGGCCGGGGCGATGGTCAAGGCAGGAGCCTGCGGCGCGCCGGGATGCTAGGCTTCGCCGCCAGGATGCCTGACGACACCCGCAAGCGCGCCTTGCGCGCGCGCATCGAGCGGGCCTTCGCCGCCCGCCCCTATCCGGGCGACGACCGCCTGGCCGATGCCTGGCCGGCCGACCCGCATTACGAGGGCACGATCGCCGCGCGCTTCCTCTGCGGCAAGGACTGGCGCCGGCTCGCCTTCGCCGACATCGTCGCCGGCTACGACGCGCAGCTCTCGGCCATGTTCGGCTTCATGCGGCCCGAGGGCGTCGCCTATTTCCTGCCGTCGTTCCTGGTCATGGCGCTCGATCTCGACGGCGACCCGCGACGCCCCGGCTACGACCAGCTCTACACCTTCATCGATTCGCTCTGCTTCCACCTGACCCGGCCCTCCGCAAGCGGCCTGAGCGACCAGTACGAGCTGGTGAAGGACATGCCCGAGGTTTCCGAGGAGATAAAGGAGTTCCTGCGCCATCCGACGCCCGAGGCGCGGCGGGCCGAGCGCCTGCTGGTCGAGCGCCACCAGCGCCTGGTCGAAATTCTGAGCGACGAGGAGCGCGCCGCCGTCGCCGACGCACTGGACTTCATCGCCGACAGCTTCCGCGGCGACGCCCCCGGCGACCGCTTCAACAGCGCGCTGAGCGCGCTGGAAAGCACCTGGGGCCGCTTCCGCGGCTGACGCGGCCTCGCTTCAATCGATCTCCAGCACGACATGGCCGATCTTGGCGCCGGCCTCGACGGTCCGGTGCGCCTCGACCGCGCCGTCGAGCGGAAAGCGCGCGGCGATGGCGAATTGCGGCTTGCCGCGGGCGAGCCAGCGGGCGATGTCGGCCTGGGCCTGCCGCTTCGCCGCCTCGGGCATGTTGTAGACCAGCACGGCGCGGACCGTCGTGTTGGCGAACATCATTGGGTAGAAGGGCAGAGCCGGCTCGCGCACCGTCATCGAGGCGTAGGTGGCGATGACGCCGTTCACCTTCAGCACCTGCTGGCTGACCGGCAGGTTGGCGCCGAAATCGACCTCGACGATGCGGTCGACGCCGGCGCCGCGGGTAATCCGGGCGACGCGCGCCGCCACGTCCTCGCTGCGGTAGTTGACGACGTGGTCGGCGCCGGCGCGCCGCGCATGACGCGCCTTCTCGGGCGAGCTCACCGTCGCGATCACCCGCGCCCCGCCCCACCTGGCGAGCTGGATCGCGTAATGGCCGACCACGCCGGCGCCGCCGGTGACCAGCACGGTCCGGCCCTTGACCGGGCCGTCGGCGAAGACGCAGCGATGCGCGGTCATCACCGGGATGCCGAGGCAGGCGCCTTCGGCGAAGCCGATCTTGCGCGGCAGCGGCACCGCCTGGTCGGCCGGGAGTGTGATGTATTCGGCCGAGGTGCCGAAGGGGCGCTGCCACTGGCCGTTGAACACCCAGACGCGCTCGCCGAGCCGGCGCCGCGGCACGCCGGTCCCCAAGCGGTCGATCACGCCGGCGCCGTCGCTGCAGGGGATGACGCGGGGAAAGGCGATCTTGCGCGTGCTGCCGGCGCGCGACTTCACGTCGGACGGATTGACCCCGGCGGCCGAGAGGCGCACGCGCACCTCGCCGGCCCTGGGCCGCGGATCGGCCATTTCCCCCACCACCAGCACGTCCTCGGCGTTGCCGTTCCGCTCGTACCAGACCGCGCGCATGCTTCCCCTCCCGCTGTCTCGATGCCGGCGCGATGCTACACGAAGCGGCGCGCGCGCAGCTATGACGGCAAGGTGTTCTGCTTCGTCGAGACCGGCATGCACACCGGCACCTACGTGTGGTTCAACTACACCACGCCGCCCAATCCCGGGCCGCCGTCGCAGATGATCCACTGGTTCAAGCTCGCCTACAACCGGCTCTACTGGCTGTCGGCGCGCGGTCTGCTGTAGGAGGGTCGGAGATGAGCGAAGTATCCTTGCGCAACGAACCGCAGGACGAGATGGCCCGCCTGATGCTGGGCGCGCGCGAGGCGCTGACCGATTCGATGGTCGAGCGCCTCAGCGTCTCGGCCGCCAACGCCCTCGAGGTCCTCGACCGCCTCAACGACGAGGACGCGCGGGCGGCGGTGACCAACGGGCTCGACCGGCTGGCCGAGATGCAGCGCATCGGCGCGCTCGACACCCTGTTCGACTTCGTCGGGCTGCTGCACGCGGCGCGCTCGGCCTCGACTGACAACATCGTCGAGCGGCTGTTCGCCTTCGCCGAGCACATGGTCAACACCGTCGGCAGCGAGGAGGCGGCGACGCTGGTGATGGACGCCGAGGGCGCGCTCGGCGAGGCGGCGGAGGAGGTGTGCGCCGGCCGCCCGGCGGCGGCGTGCTGGCGACGCTGTCGCTGCTGGCCAAGCCGGAATCGCAGCGCAGCCTCGCCTTCCTGCTCGCCTTCGGCGAGAAGCTGCTGGCGCGCTCGACGGGGCCGTCAGGAGCCTGAGCGGCGGAAGGGGGCGGCGACGGCGCGCGTGGCCGGCGGCAGAGGCGGCCGATCACGCCGGCGCTTTCGCCACGGGGGCTAAGGCGGGGAATGGCGATCTCGCGCGTCGTGCCGGCGCCACTTGACGGCGGGGGATCGGCCCCGGCGGCGAGGCACACCTGCATCTTGCTGGCCTTGGGCCGAGGGTCCGGCATCTCGCCGACCACTGGCACCTCCTCGGCGCTGCCGTTCCGCTCATATCAGACCGCGCGGATGACTTCCCCTCTTGCTGTCGCGAGGCCGGCGCGAGGCCGCACGACGCGGCGGCGCGCGCCAGAGCCGGGGCAGGACGGTCAGGCTGTCGGACGATTACGAAATCAACGCAGTCTATCTACCTGAGAAGGCTTGCTAGGGTCCGGACTCATAACCAGTAGCAGATGGTAGCGGCGAGACAGACGGC
>CAYTWJ010000077.1:0-11055 GCA_964442055.1 uncultured Rhodospirillaceae bacterium
CTCCGAATGTCGGAACCAAAATCCGGTGCCTTACCGCTTGGCTACGCCCCACCGGGAAGCAGGCGCATACATAATACGGCGCCGCTGCCGAGGCCAGCCTCAGCCCGCTTGCTCCGGCCAGGGCTCGGCCGCCGCCGCCCACCAGCCCGGCGCCGCCGCGCCGATCGCGGCGGCCGCGCGTGCCGCCGCCGCGCGCTCGGCGAACAGGCCGAAGCAGGTCGCGCCGCTGCCCGACATGCGCGCGAGCAGGCAGCCCGGCTGGCCGGCCAGCGCGGCCAGCGCGTCGCCGACGGCCGGGGCCAGCGCCCGCGCCGGCGCCTCGAGGTCGTTGCGCCGCTTGCTTAGCAGCCCCGCCAGCTCGGCGGCGCTGGCCGGGGAACCAAACGGCGGCGCCGGCGGATTGTCGCGGCTTTGCAGCGCAGCGAACACTTGGGCGGTCGCCAGCTCGATGCCAGGGTTGACCAGCGCGACGGCGAAGGCCGGCAATCGCGGCGCCGGCTCCAGCCGCTCGCCGATCCCCCCGACCAGCTGCGGCGCGCGCCGCAGGCAGGCCGGTACGTCGGCGCCGAGCCTGAGTGCCAGCACGTCGAGCGCGTTCGCGTCGAGCGCCACGCCCCACAGTGCCGTCAGCGCTTGAAGCGACGCCGCCGCGTCGCTCGATCCGCCACCCAAACCGGCGGCGACCGGCAGCCGCTTGGTCAGGCGCAAGGCCGCAAGCGGCGCGATTCCCGCCGCCGCGGCGAGCTCGCGCGCCGCGCGCAGCACGATGTTGTCGGGCGTCGCCGCGAGCGCCGGCGCGAACGGCCCGGCGAGGGTCAGCGAGAGCGCGCCGGCCCGCTCCGCCTCGATCTCGTCGCCGAGGTCGAGCGGCACCACCAGGCTTTCCAGCCGGTGGTAGCCATCGGCGCGGCGGCCGAGGACGTGCAGATAGAGGTTGAGCTTGGCCGGCGCGAAGCGGCGCACGACTGCCAGCGCTTCAGCCACCGTTGCGCTGGGGCTGCCCGGGTGCGGCGACGGCGGCGCCGTCGAGGCCGAGCTCGAGCTTGCTGCGGATCTGCGGCACCAGCTCGGCGTCGGGCTTGAGGTTGAGCGCGCGCTGCCACTGGAAGCGGGCCTCGGCCTGGCGGCCGACGCGCCAATAGGCGTCGCCGAGATGGTCGTTGATCAGCGGGTCGCCGGGGCGCAGCTCGACGGCGCGCTCGAGGTGCCTGACCGCCTCGTCGAAGCGGCCGAGGCGGTAAAGCACCCAGCCGAGGCTGTCGACGATGTAGCCGTCGTTCGGCCTGAGCTCGACGGCGCGCTGGATCATGGCCCGCGCCTCGTCGAGGCGCAGGCCCTGGTCGACCCAGGAATAGCCGAGATAGTTCAGCACCAGCGGCTGGTCGGGCTTGAGCTCGAGCGCGCGCAGGAAGTCGCTTTCCGCCCGCGGCCACTGTCGCGAACGCTCGTGGGCGATGCCGCGGGCGTAAAAGAGCGTCCAGTGGCGCTCCTCGGGCTGGGCGAGACGGGCGATCGCCCGGCCGTATTCCACCGCCGCCTCCTCGAAGCGCTCCTTGCCGCGCAACACGTCGCCGAGCGCCACCAGGGCCTCGGTCCGTTCCGGCCGTTCGCGCGCCAGGGCGGCGAGCCGGGCCAGCGCCTCGTCAGTGCGGTCGAGCTCGTTCAGGCACCAGGCGACGCGGATGCGTGCCTGGTCGCCATAGGGCGAGTCGCGCTCGATACCTTCGTACGCCGCCATCGCCTGCTCCCAGCGGCGGCGGTTCTCGAACAGGTCGCCGAGCAGCATCTGGGCGGCGGGAAAGCGCGGCCGCAGGTAAAGGGCGAGATGCAGGTAGATCTCCTGCGCCTCGCCGGCATCGTCGCGGCTGAGCGCCACCGCGGCGCCGTAGAAGGCCTCGGCCACGCCGGCCGCCGGATCGCGAATCAGCGGCTCCGGCGCCGGTCCGCCGCGCTCGAGCCGGGCCATCGCGGCCGACACCACCGGGCTGTCGGGCTGGCGCTTGAGATAGTCCTCGTAGAGCGCGCGCGCCTCGGGCGCGCGCTTGCGCCGCTCGAGGAAGCGGCCGTAGGCCTCGACCACGCGCAGCGTGCCGGCCGAGGCGCGCTCGAGCAGCTCGCGGTAGGCGGCATCGGCCGCCTCGTCGCGGCCGGCCGTCTCCTCGAGCAGCGCGACATGGTAGCGATAGAAGGGCGCGAAGGCGGCATTCTCGGCGATCGATTCGAGCCGCTTGAGCGCGGCGTCGGCGTCGCCCAGGCCGACCTGCGCCCAGGCGGCGACCAGCGGCCCGATCAGGCTGCTGAAGCCGCTCTTCGGGGCATCGTCCATTTGGCTGGCGGCAGCCCCGTAGCGCCGCTCGCGCATCGCCTCGGCGGCGAGCACCAGATGGGCGATGGCGTCGCTCGGATCGCTCTTGAGCACGCGCTTGGCAAGGTCGACCGCCTCGCGCATCTGGCCGTCGGCGACGAGCTGCAGGAAGGCGCGCCGCAACAGCGCCGGATTGTCGGGATCCTCCGCCAGCGCCTGCTTGAAGAACGCGGCGGCGGCGGCGGTGTCGCGCATCGAGCGGGCGAAACGCCCGGCCAGGTAGTTGCCGAACGCCGACTTGCCGGTCTCCGGGCGGTCGCTGCCGCTCTGGGCCAAGGTGGCGCAGCCGGCGACGGTCGACGCCGCCAGGCCGATGGCCAGGCAGAGGCCGAACCGGCCCATCCGCCCTGCGGCCGGCCTCGTCGGCCGGCCGGCGCTCCCGCCCGCCAATGTCCGATTGTTCATCGTGCTATGAAACCAGCAGCTTCGCGCCCGTGGCAACGGCAAATTGAGGCTCCGCCACTTTAGGGCGTCCGGGCCGCGCCCTTCAACGGTGCCGCGTTCCTTGCCGATCACATGTTCGGGTAGTTCGGGCCGCCGCCCCCTTCGGGCACCGTCCAAACGATGTTCTGGGTCGGATCCTTGATGTCGCAGGTCTTGCAGTGGACGCAGTTCTGCGCGTTGATCTGGAAGCGCGGGTCGCCGCCATCGTCGCGCACCACCTCGTAGACGCCGGCCGGGCAATAGCGCTGGGCCGGCTCGTCGTAGAGCGGCAGATTGTGGCGAATCGGCACCGCGGCATCCTTCAGCCGCAGGTGAACCGGCTGGTCCTCCTCGTGGTTGGTGTTCGAGATGAACACCGACGACAGCTTGTCGAAGCTGACCACGCCGTCCGGCTTGGGATAGTCGATCCGGCGGCATTCCTTGGCCGGCTTGAGCGATTCGTGATCGGGCTTGCCGTGGTGCGTTGTCCACGGCACCAGGAAGCCGAGCTTGAGGTCGCTCAGCCACATGTGCAGCCCGCCGAGCGCGGTGCCGAGCCACATGCCGTATTTCAGGCTCGGCTTGACGTTGCGCACCTTGTGCAGGTCCTCGTGCACCCACGATTCGCGATAGGCCACCGGGTAGGCCGCCAGCTCGTCGCCGCCGGTGCTGCCTGCCTTGAGCGCGGCGAAGGCAGCCTCGGCGGCGAGCATGCCGGTCTTCATCGCGTTGTGCGTGCCCTTGATGCGCGGCAGGTTGACGAAGCCGGCGGCGCAGCCGATCAGGCAGCCGCCGGGAAAGACCAGCTTCGGCACCGATTGCAGGCCGCCCTCGTTGATCGCCCGCGCGCCGTAGGCGATGCGCTTGCCGCCCTCGAAGAAGGAACGGATCAACGGATGGGTCTTGAAGCGCTGGAACTCGTCGTAGGGCGACAGATAGGGGTTTTCGTAATTGAGGTGGACGACGAAGCCGACCGCCACCTGGTTGTCCTCGAAGTGATACATGAACGAGCCGCCGCCGGTGCGGCTGTCGAGCGGCCAGCCCTGGCTGTGCAGCACCAGGCCCGGCACGTGCCGGGCGGGGTCGACCTGCCACAGCTCCTTGAGGCCGATGCCGTATTTCTGCGGATCGACGCCCTCGCGCAGGCCGAAGCGCTGCATTAGCTGCTGCGACAGCGAGCCGCGGCAGCCCTCGGCGAAGAAGGTGTATTTCGCCCGCAGCTCCATGCCGCGCGCGAAGCCCGGCTTGTGGCTGCCGTCGCGGGCGACGCCCATGTCGCCGGTGGCGACGCCGGCGACCGCGCCCTTTTCGTCGAACAGCGCCTCGGCGGCGGCGAAGCCGGGATAGATCTCGACCCCGGCTGCCTCGGCCTGGGCGGCCAGCCAGCGGCAGAGGTTGCCGAGCGAGATGATGTAGTTGCCGTGATTGCCCATCAGCGGCGGCAGGAGGAAGTTGGGAACGCGGATGTGGCTCGCCTCGGTCAGGATCAGGAAGCGGTCGTCGCTGACCGGGGTGTTGAGCGGCGCCCCCATGTCGCGCCAGTCGGGGATCAATTCGTTGAGCCCGCAAGGGTCGATCACCGCCCCGGAGAGGATGTGGGCGCCGATTTCCGACCCCTTCTCGATCACGCAGACCGAGACGTCATGGCCTTCCGTGGCGGCGAGCTGTTTCAGCCGGATCGCGGCCGACAGGCCCGAGGGACCGCCGCCGACGATCACCACGTCGAATTCCATCGCCTCGCGTTCCATTGCCCGCTCCCCTTCCCGCCGGCCTAGCCGCTCGCGCCGGCTCCGGCCCCGGTTCCAAGTACCGCGCGGGGATCGGCATTTCAACCGGCGTGGCGCGCGGCGCCGGCGATGCTAGGCTGACCGCATGACCGTCCGCCCCGATGCCCTCGCCCGGCTGCGTTTCCTCGTCGAGTGCGGCGCCGACGAGGCGATCGACGACCGGCCGCACGACCGCACGCGGCGCGACCCGCCGCCCGCGCAGGCAGGCGCCGCCGTGGCGGCGATGCCGGCGGCCATGCCGGCGCGGCCGCTGGCTTCGGCCGACCAGACGGCGGCCGACGCGCGCGCTCGGGCGCGCGCCTGCGCCGATCTGGCCGCGCTCAAGGCCGCGCTCGCCGGCTTCGATGGCTGCGCGCTGCGCCTGACCGCGACCAACCTGGTCCTCGCCGACGGCAACCCGGCGGCGCCGCTGATGCTGATCGGCGAAGCGCCCGGACGCGAAGAGGACCTGCAGGGCCTGCCCTTCGTCGGCGAAAGCGGCCGGCTGCTCGACCGCATGCTGGCGGCGATCGGCCTCGACCGGAGCGGCTGCTACATCACCAACATCCTGCCGTGGCGGCCGCCGGGCAACCGCAATCCGTCGAGCGAGGAGGTGGCGGCGTGCCTGCCCTTCCTCGAGCGCCACATCGCGCTGGTGCGCCCGCGTCTCCTGGTGCTGCTCGGCAACGTCGCCGCCAAGACGCTGCTCGACCGCGCCGACGGCATCACGCGCCTGCGCGGCCGCTGGTTCGACTATGCCGTCGAGGGCCTGACCATCCCGGCGATGCCGACCTATCATCCGGCGTTCCTGCTGCGCCAGCCCGGCGGCAAGCGCGAGGCATGGCGCGACTTCCTCGCCTTGAGCGAGCGGCTTCGTGCGGTGAATTAGCGCAAGCAGGGCCGGTTATCCCCGCTATCCACAGCGATCCGCCGCCGATCCGGCTTGTCGGTCCGGACCGTTTTCCTTAAACCGGAACGCCATGCACGTCGGCCGCGCGATAGCCGCCGTTGCCGGCGCCGGCCGGAGCGGGGCGAGGCTGGCCGCCGGTGCGCTGGTTCTGACGCTCTTCGCCGCCGGCGCGGCCGCGGCGCAAGCACCGAAGGTGCTGGCGGCCGACGACATCGAGCGCTATCAGCGCATTTTCGATCTGCAGCGCGAGGCGCGCTGGGCCGAGGCCGATCGCGAGATCGAGCGGCTCGGCAACCGGCTGCTGGTCGGTCATGTCCTCGCCGGGCGCTACCTGCACCCCGACAGCTATCGCTCGAGCTACGCCGAGCTTGCGCGCTGGCTCGACCGCTACCGCGACCATCCCGGCGCGCAGGACATCCACCGGCTGGCGCTCAAGCGCAAGCCGGCGAAAGCGAAGGCGCCGGCGGCCCCGATCGACGCCGAGCTCGGCGACTTCGCCGCCAGCGACGACGACGAGCCGCCGCCGCGCGCCCGCCCGGCGCGGCGCGCGCGCAATTCGCAGGCGCCCGCCGCCTCGGCGGCGATCCGCGACCATGTCCGCGCCGGGCGGCTCGACCAGGCGGGCAACGAGATCGACCGGCTCGAGCGCACGCGCACGCTCGGCGCGACGGAAGCCGACGAGCTGCGCTGGCACCTCGCCACCGCGCTCTTCGTGCGCAACGAGGACCGCGCCGCGCTGGCGCTGGCGGCGGCGGCGGCACGGCGCGCGCGCGCCGACGTTCCCGGCGCCGACTGGATCGCCGGCCTGGCCGCGTGGCGGCTCGGGCTGCTCGACAACGCCGCCCACCATTTCGAGCAGCTGGCCCATTCGTCCTATGCGGCGAACTGGGATCGCGCCGCCGGCGCCTACTGGGCGGCGCGCGTGATGCTGCGCCTGCGCCAGCCCCGCGAAGTCAACCGCATGCTGGCGATGGCCGCGCGCGATCCGCGCACTTTCTACGGGCTGCTCGCGCTGCGCCAGCTTGGCCGCTTCGCGCCCTTCGACTGGCAGCCGCCGCCGATCGAGGCGGCGAAGCTGCGCCGCCTGGTCGCCATCCCGGCGGTGCGCCGCGCCGTCGCGTTGCACGAGATCGGCGAGCCGCTGCTCGCCGAGCAGGAGATGCGCCGCCTGTCAACGCGCGCCAACGGCGAGCTCGCCGCCGGCCTCCTGGCGCTGGCGAGCCGCATCGACGTGCCGGCGGAGAGCCTGCGGCTGGCGCGCAGCTGGATCGACGCCCGCGGCGAATACCACGACGCCGCGCTCTATCCGCTGCCGCCGTGGGAGCCCGATCGCGGCTTCGTCGTCGACCGGGCGCTGATCTTCGCCTTCATGCGCCAGGAATCCGGCTTCAACGCCCGCGCGCTGAGCCCGGCCGGCGCCAGCGGGCTGATGCAGCTGATGCCGCGCACGGCGAGCTTCGTCGCCGGCGACGCCAGCCTGCGCCGCCAGGCGCAGCGCGGCCGGCTGTTCGCGCCCGAGTACAATATCGAGCTCGGCCAGCGCTATCTGCTGCACTTGCTCGAGCATCGCGCCGTCGAGGGCAACCTGTTCATGCTCGCCGTCGCCTACAATGCCGGGCCGGGCAACCTGCAGCGCTGGCTCGACGAGGTCGATCACCGCGGCGACCCGCTGCTCTTCATCGAGGCGCTGCCGGCGGCGCAGACGCGCAATTTCGTCGAGCGCGTGCTGACCAACCTGTGGATCTACCGCGCCCGCCTCGCCCAGCCGCTTGCCGAGCTCGACGCCGTCGCCGCCGGCGACTGGCCGCGCTATGATCGGCTCGACGGAGGCGACAAAGAGTTGGCCCGCAATGCCGATTGACGAAAGCCGCCGCTTCATCCCGGTGCGCATCGCCGTGCTCACCGTTTCCGACACCCGCGACCTCGCCGCCGACAAGTCGGGCCAGACGCTGGTCGACCGCCTCGCCGCGGCCGGGCACGAACTCGCCGGCCGGCGCATCGTCAGGGACGAGATCGCCGAGATCACCGCCGCGGCCGCCGACTGGATCGAGAACCCCGGCGTCGAGGTCGTGCTCGCCACCGGCGGCACCGGCATCACCGGGCGCGACGTCACGCCCGAGGCCTTCGAGGCGCTCTACGAGAAGCCGATCCCCGGCTTCGGCGAGCTCTTCCGCATGCTGAGCTACCAGAAGATCGGCACCTCGACGATCCAGTCGCGCGCCAGCGCCGGCGTCGCCAAGGGCACCTATCTCTTCGCCCTGCCGGGCAGCCCCGGCGCCTGCCGCGACGCCTGGGACATGATCCTCAAGGACCAGCTCGACTACCGCTTCCGGCCGTGCAATTTCGTCGAGTTGATGCCGCGCCTGCGGGAACACGAGCGCCGTCCGGCAAGCTGACGGCGGCCGCCGGAGGTCAGGCGGCGCGTGGCCCGAACAGGATGATGCCGGCGCCGAGCAGGCAGATCGCGGCGCCGATGAGATCCCATCGGTCGGGCCGCGTGCCCTCGATCGCCCACAGCCAGAATAGCGAGGCCGCGATGTAGACGCCGCCATAGCTGGCATAGGCGCGCCCGGCGGCGATGCTGTCGATAAGTGTCAGCAGGTAGGCAAAGAGCGCCAGCGAAACCAGGCCGGGCAGAAGCCACCAGACCGGTTTGCCGAGCCGTAGCCAGGCCCAGAAGGCGAAACATCCGGCGATCTCGGCAAGGGCGGCGCCGACATAGGCGAGGATCGAGGTCACGGCGCCGGTCGGCCCCGGCATCAGCCCCAGGGGCCGTGCGGCCGGCCCGCCGGACCGCCGCGCTTGCCGCGGTCGAACAGGACCACGCTCGGGCGGCGGAAGGGAACCATCAGCGCCATGCCGGCGACGAAGCCGCCGATGTGCGCCCACCAGGCGACGCCGCCGCCGGTTCCGGCCGTGAGGGCGGCCAGTCCCTGGCCGACGAACCAGGCGACGAGGACCAGCCAGGCCGGCAGCCGAACGAACACCGGCAGCACGATCAGCACCAGGATGCGCGCCTGCGGATGCAGCAGCAGATAGGCGCCGAGCACGCCGCTGATCGCGCCGCTGGCGCCGATCACCGGCACCGTCGAGGCGGGATCGATCAGCGCATGCGTCAGCCCCGCGAGCACGCCGCAGATCAGGTAGAAGGCGATGAAGCGGACGTGCCCCATCGCGTCCTCGACGTTGTTCCCGAAGATCCACAGATAGAGCATGTTGGCGCCGAGATGGATCGGGTCGCCGTGCAGGAACATCGAGGTGACCAGCGTCGCCCAGGACGGCACGGCCGCCACTCCCGGCGCCAGCCGGACATCGCCGAGCAGCACCGCGGGGATGGCGCCGAAGGCGTAGACCGCCGCTTCGGCGTCGCTCGGCAGGAGCGACATCTGCCAGGCGAAGACGACGATGCAAAGGCCGATCACCGCGTAGGTGACGAAGGGGGTGATCGTGGTCGGGTTGTCGTCGTGCAGCGGCAGGAACGGCATCGCTTTCACCGGAACGCGGACGGGCGTCGGCGCGCCCGCCAGGCATCATAGTCGGCCGCGTCGTCGATGTCCGCCAAAGGCGCGAGCAGCGCCACCCGCGCCGTGCCGAGATTGGCCAGCGTGTCGGCGAGGGCATGCGCCGTCGACCAGCGCACCCCGGCAAAGGGCAGGCGGCGGCGGCGTCTGAGACCGACCAGCCAATAGCCGCCGTCGCGCGCCGGTCCGAACACCGCGTCGCTGCGGCCGAGCAAGGCGAAGGCCGCGGCCACTTGCGCCGGCCCGAGCTCTGGGATGTCCGATCCGACCAGCACCACCGGGCCCGGCGGCAGCTCGCGGAACGGCCGCGCCATGCGCCGGCCGAGGTCGCCGCCGCCTTGCGGACGCACCGCCGCCGGCACCGCCCAGCGCCGGCCCGGCCGCGCCGCGCGGTCCGGCGCCACCCACAGTGTCGTGCGCCAGCGCCGGTCGCGCGCCAGCCGGCGCAGCAGGGCCGCGACGAACGCGCGATAGACCCTGGCCGCCTCGACCGCGCCGATGCCGGCGGCAAGGCGGCTCTTCACCCGCCCGACTTCGGGAGCCTTGACGAACACCGCCAAGTGGCGCGCCGGCCTCATCGATAGAGGCGCCCGATCAGCCGCGGCGGCAAGCCGGCATAATAGAGTGCCAGGCAGAAGAGGTTGCGCGCCGAGCGCCTGAGCCAGCCCCGGCGGCGCCATTTCGCCGCCGAGGTGACGGCGGCGGCATCGAGTGCGCGCAGGCGCCGCCGGCCGAGGCGACGGACGAGATCGACATCCTCCATCAGCGGCAGCGGGCGGAAGCCGCCGACGGCATCGTAGAGGCGGCGCGAGATCAGCAGGCCCTGGTCGCCATAGGGCAGCGCCAGATACCGGCAGCGCCAGGCCACCAGGGCCTCGAGCCGCCGCGCCGCCGCGCTGGCATCGTCGAGGGCGAAGCGGAAATAGCCGGCGCGCTCGGCGCCGTTGGTCCGGGCCATGAACGCTTCCACCGCCTCGCGCCAGCCGGCCGCCGGCACCGTGTCGGCATGCAGGAACAGGAGCCAGTCGCCGCGCGCCGCCTCGGCGCCGGCGCGAAGCTGTGCGCCGCGGCCGCGCGGCGCGGCGACAACCCACGCCCCGCCGGCGGCGGCGACTTTCGCCGTCGCATCGCCCGAGCCGCCGTCGACGACCACGATCTCGTCCGCCGGCGGCCCGGAAACCGCCGCCAACGTGCCGCCCAGCACCGCCGCGGCATCGAGGGTCGGGATCACCACGCTCAACATCGGCCCGACTATAGCCGGGCGGCGGCGGCGTCATCGCCTGCCCCGGATGTTCTTGCTTTGTTCCCGCCACTGTGGCAGGCTTCGGCCATGGCCGAGGCCGGGACCACCATGGGCACCACATGGGCGCACCCCGACCGGCGGCGCGGCCGCGGCGCGCTGACCAACGAATCGGGGCGTTTCGAGGCCGAGCGGCGGGTGGCGATCGACGACGGCTGGGGCAGTCTCGACGAGCCGCCGCCGCCGTTGCGTACCACGGTGACGCAGGACGCCAGCCGCACCATCATCGCCCGCAACGATTCGCCCGACATCCCTTTCGACCGCTCGATCAACCCCTACCGGGGCTGCGAGCATGGTTGTGTCTATTGCTTCGCGCGGCCGACCCATGCCTGGCTCGGCCTGTCGCCGGGGCTCGATTTCGAGAGCCGCCTGTTCGCCAAGCCCCAGGCGGCGGCGCTGTTGCGCCGCGAGCTGGCGGCGCCCGGCTATCGCTGCAAGACGATGGCCATGGGCACCAATACCGATCCCTACCAGCCGCTCGAGCGCGAGTGGCGGCTGACCCGCCAGGTGCTCGAAGTGCTGGCCGAATGCGACCACCCCGTAGGCATCGTCACCAAGTCGGCGCTGATCGCCCGCGACATCGACATCCTGGCGCCGATGGCGCGCAAGGGGCTGGCCAAGGTCTTCGTCTCGGTGACGACGCTCGATCGCGCCCTCGCCCGGCGCATGGAGCCGCGCGCCGCCACGCCCGAGCGCCGGCTCGCCACCATCGCCGCGCTCAGCGCGGCCGGCATCCCGACCGGGGTGATGGTCGCGCCGGTGATCCCGGC
>CAYTWJ010000078.1:0-1759 GCA_964442055.1 uncultured Rhodospirillaceae bacterium
AACTTCACCTATCCGGCCGGCACGCACATCGCCGAGGTCGAGATCGATCCCGCCACCGGCATCGTCGAGGTGGCCAACTGGGTGGCGGTCGACGACTTCGGCAAGGTGGTCAACCCGATGATCGTCGAGGGCCAGGTGCACGGCGGCATCGCCCAGGGCATCGGCCAGGCGCTGCTCGAGGGCTGCGTCTACGACAAGGAGTCGGGCCAGCTCGTCACCGGCTCCTACAACGACTACGCCATGCCGCGCGCCGACAATCTGCCGAGCTTCAAGGTGGCGACCACCGAGACGCCCTGCCCGCACAACCCGCTCGGCGTCAAGGGCTGCGGCGAGGCCGGCGCCATCGCCTCGCCGGCGGCGCTGATGAACGCCATCACCGACGCGCTCGGCGTCAAGGAGCTCGACATGCCGGCGACGCCGGAAAAGGTTTGGCGCGCCGCCCAGGCGGCAGCCCGCCCGCTGGCCGCCGAGTAAGGGGAGGACACGCCATGTACGGCTTCACCTATCACCGCGCCAAGTCGCTCGACGAGGCGGCGAGGCTGCTCGCCGGCAAGGCCGAGGCCAAGCTCTTGGCCGGCGGGCAGACGCTCTTGCCGACGCTCAAGCAGCGCCTTGCCTCGCCCTCCGACCTGGTCGACATCGGCGGCATCAAGGAGCTGAAGGGCATTTCCAGCGCCTCGGCGGCCGTCGTCATCGGCGCCGCCACCCGCCATGCCGAGGTCGCCGCCTCGGCCGAGGTCGGCAAGGCGATCCCGGCGCTGGCCCGGCTGGCCGGCGGCATCGGCGACCGCCAAGTGCGCAACCTCGGCACGTTGGGCGGCTCGCTCGCCAACAACGACCCCAACGCCGACTACCCGGCGGCGGTGCTCGGGCTCGGCGCCACGGGGCACACCAGCAAGCGCAAGATCGCGGCCGACGACTTCTTCAAGGGCATGTTCGAGACCGCGCTCGATGCCGGCGAGATCATCACCAGGGTCGAGTTCCCGGTGCCGAAGCGGGCCGGCTACATGAAGTTCCCCAACCCCGCCTCGCGCTACGCCATGGTCGGCGTGATGGTGGCCGAGACCGGCAACGGCGTGCGCGTCGCCGTTACCGGCGCCGCGCCCTGCGTCTTCCGGGTCAAGGAGATGGAGGCGGCCCTGGGAAAGAGCTTCGCCGCCGCCGCGCTCGACGGCATCAAGGTGCCGGCCAAGGGGCTCAACTCCGACATCCACGGCTCGGCCGAGTACCGCGCCCACCTGATCGGCGTGATGGCCAAACGCGCGGTCGAGCAGGCGCTGGGCAAGTAGCCGGCCGCGCCGGCGGAATTCCCCCTCACCCCACCCCTCCCCCGTCTCGGGGGAGAGGGTGGCGGAGGGTCGGCGCGGCCCTTGCCGCGCCCCACCCCGAAGCCGGGTGAGGGGGTGCTTCCCTGCCAACGGGATAAACTCTAGGCTCGTCCGCAAGAACGGGGGGCGGGTCGCGGCGGGGATGACGCCGGAACAGTTCATCGCCAAGTGGGGCGCGTCGCGCCTGCCCGAGCGCGGCGGCGCGCAATCGCATTTCAACGACCTCTGCGAGCTCCTCGAAGTGCCCAAGCCGGCCGAGGCCGACGCCAAGGGCGCCGACTACGCCTTCGAAAAATCGCTGACCAAGCCCGGCGGCCGGCGCGGCCGCGCCGACGTGTGGAAGCGCGGCTGCTTCGCCTTCCACTTGTAGAACGTCGCCGCGCTGATCCCGTGCCGCCGGCAGACATCCGCCGTCGCCCCACCCGCTTCCT
>CAYTWJ010000078.1:1769-11054 GCA_964442055.1 uncultured Rhodospirillaceae bacterium
TGCTTCGCCTGGGAATACAAGGGCGAGGCCAAGAGCCTGGTCGCCGCCTACAGCCAGCTCAAGGAATACGCCGACGCGCTGGACAACCCGCCGCTCCTGATCGTCTCCGACATGCGGGAAATCCGCATCCACACCAATTGGACCAACACCGTCGCCAAGACCATCGTCATCGCGCTCGGCGACCTCTATTCGGTCGAGGCCCGGCGCACGCTGCGCCACGCCTTCACCGACCCCGAGGCGCTGCGGCCGACCGAATCCCGCGAGCAGGTCACCGCCCAGGCCGCCGCCCGGCTCGGCGCCATCGCCCGCAGCTTGCGCGCGCGCCGGCTCGACCCGCGCAAGGTGGCGCATTTCCTCAACCGGCTGGTCTTCTGCCTGTTCGTCGAGGACATCGGGCTGTTGCCCGGCCGCGTCTTCGCCGAGGTTCTGGAGGAGGCGGCCGGCCGCCCTGACGACTTCGTGCCGATGCTCGGCGACCTCTTCCGCGCCATGCGCGACGAGAAGGCCGGCCGCTTCGGCACCCACCGCATCCCGTGGTTCAACGGCGGCCTGTTCGACGACGACGAGGTATTGCCTCTCGGCGGCCTCGACATCAAGGACCTGGCCGATGCGGCGCGGCTCGATTGGGGCGCGATCGAGCCCTCGATCTTCGGCACGCTGTTCGAGCGCGGCCTCGACCCCGAAAAGCGCAAGGAGATGGCGAGCCTGTTCGATGCCGCCGCCGGCGCCGCGCCCGCCGCCGCGCCGGGCCTCTTCGCCGAGCCCGACCGCGCCGTCGGCGTCCATTACACCGACCCCGACAAGATCATGAAAATCGTGCGCCCGGTGGTGATCGAGCCGCTGGAGCGCGAATGGGCGGCGCTCAAGGCCGAGCTCGCCGCGCTGGCCGAGCAGGCGGCGAAGGCCCGGGCGCCGGCGCAAGTTGCCAAGCTCAAGGACCGGCGGGTGAAGCTCTGGTGGGAGTTCCGCCGGCGGCTCAAGGCCCTGCGCGTGCTCGACCCGGCCTGCGGCTCGGGCAATTTCCTCTATCTCTCGCTGCTGCACCTCAAGAACCTCGACAAGCAGGTGATCGAGGAAGGGCGCGCGCTGGGGCTGCCGCCCGACGACCAGGCGGTGGGCCCCGAGGCGGTGCTGGGCATCGAGGTCAACCCCTACGCCGCCGAGCTCGCCCGCGTCACCATCTGGATCGGCGAAATCCAGTGGCAGGTGCGCAACGCCTTCAAGCTGAGCCGCCGCCCGATCCTCGGCAAGCTCGACGGCATCGCCTGCCGCGACGCGCTGATCGACGCACAGGGGCGCGAGGCGGGCTGGCCCGAGGCCGAATGCATCGTCGGCAACCCGCCGTTTTTGGGCGACAAGGCGATGATCCGCAATCTCGGCGAGGACTATGTCCGGCGCCTGCGCGGCACCTTCGAGGGGCGCGTGCCGGGGGGCGCCGACCTCGTCACCTATTGGTTCGAGAAGGCGCGCGCGATGATCGAGGCCGGCAGGGCGAAGCGCGCCGGGCTGGTCGCCACCAACTCGATCCGCGGCGGCGCCAATCGCAAAGTGCTCGATCGCATCATTGAAACCGGCGTGATCTATGACGCCTGGAGCGACGAGCCGTGGGTGCTGGAGGGCGCGGCGGTTCGAGTGTCATTAGTGTGTTTTGGTGGCGAACCGATACGTGAACGACAATCAGTGGCGCTTGATGGCAAACCGGTCGAACGGATATTTCCTGATCTCTCGGCGGGCCTTGTTGACATTACTTCGGCACATCAATTACGCGAGAACGATGAGATTGCGTTCAATGGTATCTCGAAAAAAGGAAGTTTTGATATCGATGGCAAGTTGGCGCGTCGTTGGCTTATGTCGCCACTGAATCCGAATGGGGGGCCAAACAGCGATGTCATTCGCCCGTGGTTCAATGGGATCGATATCACGCGCCGGCGCCAAGACAAGTGGATAATACATTTTCAGGAAATGACGGAAACCAAAGCATCCAGCTATGAGTTGCCATTTCAGTGGGTACTGCGGCGTGTGCGATCGGAAAGGACCGATAGCAAAGCAGCCGCCGAGCGTGAAAAGTGGTGGCTCCTCGCCCGTAGAGCACCTGCAATGCAGGCTCGGATCAATGCGTTAAGTCGCTTCATCGTCACGCCGGAGGTTTCCAAACATCGAATATTCGTGTGGGCAATCGGTCTCGTAACGCCCGATAAAAATGTTGTGGTGATTGCCCGCGACGATGACACGACCTTTGGGATTTTGCAGAGCCGTCCTCACAGCCTTTGGGCGTTGCGGCTGGGAACCAGCCTCGAAGACAGGCCCCGGTACACATCGACAACAACCTTCCGGACCTTCCCCTTCCCGGACAGGCTGACGCCGAACATCCCGGCCGCCGACTACGCCGCCGATCCGCGCGCGCAGGCCATCGCTGCCGCCGCGGCGAGGCTGAACGAACTGCGCGAGGCCTGGCTGAACCCGCCCGACCTGGTCGTGCGCGAGCCCGAGGTGGTGCCGGGCTTCCCCGACCGCATCCTGCCCGCCACCTCCCGCGCCGCGGCGGCGCTGAGGAAGCGCACGCTCACCAACCTCTACAACGAGCGCCCGGCCTGGCTCGACCACGCGCACAAGGCGCTCGACGCCGCCGTGGCCGCCGCCTACGGCTGGCCGGCCGATTTGCCCGACGACGAGGTGCTGGAGCGCCTGCTCGCCCTCAACCAGGCGCGCGTCGGGGCTTGAGGCCGGGCGCAACCCGCCCCCCTCACCCGCTCGCTCCGCTCGCACCCTCTGCCGCGAGGGGAGAGGGTCGCTCATGCCCGCCTCCGCCCTCGCATTTCGCCGCCCGGCGGCCTATCTAAGAGGCAGCCGAGGGCAGGCGCGCCCTGCCCTTGGCTGTTGCATCGCCGCGTTGTTTGCCGCCCGCGCCGGAGCGTAATATACCGCCATGAATAGCGCCCTCCCCGCCTCGATCGACGAGACGCTCACGCTGCTCGACCGCGGCGACTACCTCGCCGACCGCTCGCTCGCCACCACCTTGTTCCTGGCCCTGAAGATGGGCCGGCCGCTCTTCCTCGAGGGCGAGGCCGGCGTCGGCAAGACCGAGATCGCCAAGGTGCTGGCGGCGACGCTCGGCCGCCGCCTCGTGCGGCTGCAATGCTACGAGGGCCTCGACGTCGCCGCCGCGGTCTACGAATGGAACTACGCCCGCCAGATGATCGAGATCCGGCTGGCCGAGGCCGAGGGCGTGCACGACCGCGACCGCCTGGGCCAGGACGTCTTCTCCGCCCGCTTCCTGATCGAGCGGCCGCTTTTGCAGGCGCTCAAGCCCGACCCGGCCGGCGCGCCGGTGCTGCTGATCGACGAGCTCGACCGCACCGACGAGCCGTTCGAGGCCTATCTCCTGGAAGTGCTGTCCGACTTCCAGATCACCATCCCCGAGATCGGCACGGTCAAGGCGGCGACGCCGCCGATCGTGGTCATCACCTCGAACCGCACGCGCGAGATCCACGACGCGCTCAAGCGCCGCTGCCTCTATTACTGGGTCGACTACCCCGACGCCCGGCGCGAGTTCGCCATCCTGCGCCGCAAGGTCCCCGGCGCGCCCGAGCGGCTGAGCCGCGAGATCGTCGGCTTCGTCCAGGAGCTGCGCCGCATCGACCTGTTCAAGCTGCCCGGCATCGCCGAGACCATCGACTGGGCCCAGGCGCTGACCTATCTCGACGTGCTGGCGCTCGACCCGCAGACGGTCAACGACACGCTCGGCGTGCTGCTCAAATACCAGGACGACATCACCCGCATGCAGGGCACCGAGGCGGCCGAGATCCTGCGCCGCGTGCAGCAGGAGCTGGCGGCGGTCGGCGGCTGAGATGCGCGACGCCCCCGCCCACCCCGCCATCGGCGCCGGCGCGCGCGAGCGCGGCCGCTTCGCCGAGAACATCATGCATTTCGCCCGCGTGCTGCGCGCCGCCGGGCTGCCGATCGGGCCCGGCCGCGTGCTCGACGCCATCCGCGCCGTCGAGGCCGCCGGCATCCGGCGCCGCGACGACTTCTACTGGACGCTGCACGCCGTCTTCGTCAACCGCCAGGACCAGCGCGAGCTGTTCGACCAGGCCTTCCACATCTTCTGGCGCAACCCCAAGATCCTCGAGCGCATGATCGGCATGCTGCTGCCGCAGGTCGACGCCGGCGCGCCGCCGCCCAAGAACGAGGTCTCGGCCCGCGTCGCCGACGCCTTCCTGCCGCAGGCGGCGCCGCCGCCCGACGAGCGCGCCGAGCAGGAGATCGAGATCGAGGCCACCTTCACCTGGTCCGACCGCGAGCGCCTGCAGACGATGGATTTCGAGAGCATGACCGCCGACGAGCTGGCCCAGGCCAAGCAGGCGCTGGCCCGGCTCAGGCTGCCGATCATGGCGGTGCCAACCCGGCGCCACCAGGCGGCGCCGCGCGGCCGGCGGGTCGACATGCGGGCGACCTTGCGCTCGAGCTTGCGCTCGTCGGGCGCGATCATCCCGCTCAAGCGCAAGGAGCCGACGCGGCGCCACCCGCCGCTGGTCATCCTCTGCGACATCTCGGGCTCGATGAGCCGCTACAGCCGCATGTTCCTGCACTTCCTGCACGCCCTCACCAACGACCGCGACCGCGTGCACACCTTCCTGTTCGGCACCCGGCTGACCAACGTCACCCGCCAGCTCCGCCACCGCGACGTCGACGTGGCGCTGGCCCGGGTCGGCGAGAGCGTGCAGGACTGGTCGGGCGGCACCCGCATCGGCGAGGCGCTGCGCGAGTTCAACCGGCTGTGGTCGCGCCGGGTGCTCGGCCAGGGCGCGGTGGTGCTGTTCATCTCCGACGGGCTCGACCGCGACGCCGGCCTCGGCCTCGGCGCCGAGATGGAGCGGCTGCACAAGTCCTGCCGCCGCCTGATCTGGCTCAATCCGCTGCTGCGCTGGGATGGCTTCGAGCCCAAATCCCTCGGCATCCGGGCGATCCTGCCCCATGTCGACGAGTTCCGCCCGGTGCATAACCTGAGCTCGCTCCACGACCTCGCCGCCGCCCTCTCGCGCCCGGCGCCGCGGATCGCCGAGCGCCGCTCGGCCCAGGAGGTTGCCGCATGACCGAAACCGCCGCCGCCCCCGACATCCTCGACCAGGCCGCCGCCTGGCGCGCCGCCGGCAAGGGCGTCGCGCTCGCCACCGTCATCACCACCTGGGGCTCGGCGCCGCGCCCGGTCGGCAGCCAGCTCGCCGTCGACGATGCCGGCAATTTTGTCGGCTCGGTCTCGGGCGGCTGCATCGAGGGCGCGGTGGTGCACGAGGCGCTCGAGGCGATCGCCGACGGCAAGCCGCGGCTCCTCGATTTCGGCGTCACCAATTCCCAGGCCTGGGAGGTCGGGCTGGCCTGTGGCGGCAAGATTCAGATCTATGTCGAGAAGGTCGGCTAGGTTCCTTCTTTCAGAGATTTAACGGCGGTTCCTAAGATGAAAGACGAGCTTCTGGCCCAGCTTCGCGCCGACCGCGCCAGCAAGACCCCGGCGGTGCTCGCCACCTTCCTCAAGTCGGGCGAGCAGCGGCTCCTCTATCTCTATGGCAAGAAAGGCACATCGGGCCTCGACCCGGCCGTCGCCGAGGCGGCGCGGGCGGCGATCGTCGGCGACCGGCCGACGACGGTCGAGACGGCTGAGGGCCCGGTCTTCCTCAACGTCTTCAACCCGCCGCTGCGCATGGCCATCGTCGGCGCGGTGCACATCACCCAGGCTCTGGCGCCGATGGCGGCGCTGGCCGGCTACGAGGTGCGGGTGATCGATCCGCGCCGCGCCTTCGGCAGCGAGCAGCGCTTTCCGGGCGTCGACCTGTCCAACGCCTGGCCCGACGAGGCGATGGCCGAGTTCAAGCCCGACCTGCGCAGCGCGGTGGTTACCCTCACCCACGATCCCAAGCTCGACGATCCGGCGCTGGCCGCGGCGCTGCGCTCGGATGCCTTCTACATCGGCGCGCTGGGCAGCAAGAAGACCCATGCCGCCCGGCTCGAGCGGCTGCGCCAAATGGGCTTTCCCGACCACGAGCTCGCCCGCATCCGCGGCCCGGTCGGGTTGAGCCTCGGCGCCAAGTCGCCGGCCGAGATCGCCGTCTCGGTGCTGGCGCAGGTGATCCAGACGCTGCGCCAGCGGGCGGCGGCCGAGGAAGCGGCGGCATGAAGTTCGGCCGCATCGCGCTCGACGCGGCCGAGGGCGCCATATTGGGCCACGGCACCGGCGCCGGGAAGCGCCGCTTCAAGAAGGGCCATCGCCTCGCCGCCGGCGACATCGCGGCGCTGCGCCAAGCCGGGATCGCCGAGATCTTCGCCGCGCGATTGGAAGCCGACGACGTGCCGGAGGACGAGGCGGCCGCGACGCTGGCCGCGGCCTGCGCCGGGACGGGCGTGCGCGTCGCCCAGGCCTTCACCGGCCGCGCCAACCTCTATGCCGAATCCGCCGGCTTGGCGCTGATCGACGCCGAGCGGCTGGACCGGCTGAACGCGGTCGACGAGGCCCTCACCATCGCCACCGCGCCGCCCTTCGCGCTGGTCGAGCCGGGGCAGATGCTGGCGACGGTGAAGGTGATCCCCTTCGCCGCGCCGCGCCGCGCGGTCGAGACTTGCGCCGAATTCGCCCGCGCGGGCGGCCCGCTGGTATCGCTGGCCGCGCTGCAAAGCCGGAACGTGGGGCTGGTGATGACGCGGCAGGCCGACACCAAGCCGTCGATCCTCGAGAAGACCGAGCGGGCGGTGGCCGACCGCCTGGCGGCGCTGGGCAGCCGGCTTGGCCGCGTCGCGCGCTGCGACCACGACGAGAGCGCGATCGCGGCGGCGCTGCGCTCGCTGATCGCCCAGGGCTGCGCGCCGCTGCTGGTGTTCGGCGCCAGCGCCATCGTCGACCGCCGCGACGTGGTGCCGGCCGGCATCGTCGCCGCCGGCGGCGAGGTGCTGCATTTCGGCATGCCGGTCGATCCCGGCAACCTGCTGCTGCTCGGCCGGCTCGGCGGCGAGACGGTGATCGGCGTGCCGGGCTGCGCCCGCTCGCCCAAGATCAACGGCTTCGACTGGGTGCTGCAGCGGGTGCTGGCCGGGCTCGCGGTGACGCCGCGCGACCTCACGCGCATGGGGCCGGGCGGCCTCCTGATGGAGATTCCCTCCCGGCCGATGCCGCGCGAGGCCGGCGCCGCCCCCGGCATCGCGCCGCGCATGCCGCGCATCGCCGCCATCGTGCTCGCCGCCGGCCAGTCGCGGCGCATGGGGCGCGACAACAAGCTGCTCGCCGAGATCGGCGGCCAGCCGATGGTGGCGCGCACGGTCGATGCCGCGCTCGGCTCGGCGGCGCGCCCGGTGGTGGTCGTGCTCGGCCACGAGGCGCAGCGGGTGCGCGCGGCCCTGGCGGGGCGCGACGTGACCTTCGTCGACAATCCCGATTACGCCGAGGGGCTTTCGACCTCGCTGCGCGCCGGCCTCGCCGCCCTGCCGGACGACATCGACGGCGCGCTGGTCTGCCTCGGCGACATGCCCGAGGTGCGGCCCGCCCACATCGACAAGCTGATCGCCGCCTTCAACCCGGTCGAGGGCCGCGCCATCATCGTCCCGACCACTGGCGGCAAGCGCGGCAACCCGGTGCTGTGGGCGGCGCGCTTCTTCGCCGAGATGAAGACGGTGGCCGGCGATGTCGGCGCCCGCCACCTGATCGGCGAGCACGCCGAGCTGGTGCGCGAGGTGCCGGTCGACGACCGCGGCGTGCTGATCGACATCGACACGCCCGAGGCGCTGGCGGCCCTGCGCGGGGCCGGCGCCTGATGGTCGAGGAGCTCTACAACAAGCGCCTGATGCGCCTCGCCGCCGAGGCGCGCGGCGCCGGCCGGCTGCGCGACGCCGACGCCACGGCGACGGTCGACAACCCGCTCTGCGGCGACCGGGTGACCATCGACGTGCGCCTGGCAAACGGCCGGGTGGCCGCCGTCGCGCACGAGGTCAAGGCCTGCGTGCTCTGCCAGGCGGCGGCCTCGGTGATCGGCAGCGAGGCGGCGGGGCGGGACCGGGCGGAAATCGAAGCCGTCGCCGGGCAGGTCGAGGGGTTCCTGAAGCGCGGCGAGCCACTGCCCGCCGGCGCCTGGCCCGAGCTCGACGCCTTTGCCCCCGTGGTGCCGCACAAGAGCCGCCACCGCTGCGTCCTGCTGTCCTTCGAGGCGCTGCTGCGCGCGCTCACCTCGGGCTAGACCGGCGCACTGGCCGACGGGCGCGGCTTGCTGCAAGCTAAGGCTCGCTCTTGCCCGGCATGCCATCGAGGTGGCGTCGAACTGGAACGCGAACGGCCATGGACCTCTATCCCAACATCAGCGCGCGACGGTTCGGCGAGCTCGATCCGGGCAGCCTGTTCATCGGCCAGCACGATTACGTCAAGGCCTGCTACATCAAGTGCTTCGAGACGCAGGCCGGCGGCGATTTCCGCTACCGGGCGCTGATGCTCGGGCCCGACGTACCCCACCCCTCGCGCGCGCCGTGCCTGGTCTCGGTGGGAGACGGCGCCGGCGTGCTCGATCTCGGCCGCGACTTCATCGTCGACGTGCTGCCGAGCCCGGTTCGCGTGCGCTTCGCGCTGCCGACCGAGACCGACCCCGAGCACGGCATCGTATTCGCGGGGCACCGCGTCTATATCCGTGCCCATCGCGGCGAGGGCGCGATGTTCCAGGGCTGCTACGTGGACATCGAATCGGGCGAGATCTCCGCCCAGCCGCTGCGCATGGCGCTGGCGATGCTCGACACCTGGTCGATCCGGGTGAAGCTCGCCGCCACCGCCGCCGGCGGGCTCTCCAAGCCGCTGGTCAGCTACCCGGTCGACTGAACTTCAGCGCCGGGCGGCGCGCTGCATCGCCTCGAAACGGCGCGCCGCCGCCTCACGCTCGGCCGGCGACATTTCGTGCGCGATCAGCTCGAGGCTCTTGCGCGCCAGCGCGGCGACGCGGTTGTCGTCGCCGTGCAGGGCATGCGTGAACCAGGCATGGGCCTCGACGAGGCTGAGCTCGACCCCGGCGCCGCCCGCATACACCCGGCCGAGATTGTAGAAGGCGTCCGCGAGCCCCTGCCGCGCCGCCAGCTCGAACCAGCGCTCGGCCTCCTCCGGCAGCCAGGCGACGCCTTCGCCGGCAGCGTAAAGGATGCCGAGATTGTTCTGGGCCCGCGCGCTCCCTTGCAGCGCCGCCGCACGGTACCAGCGCGCCGCGGCGGCCGGATCGCGCGGCACGCCGCGGCCCTCGTCGTGGAGAAGCGCCAGGTTAAGCTGCGCCG
>CAYTWJ010000079.1:0-11039 GCA_964442055.1 uncultured Rhodospirillaceae bacterium
GGCAATGTCTTCGCCGGGCCGCGTCACGATTTCCCGATCTGCGTGCCGGTGGCCAGCCACGTGCCGCATGCGGCCGGCGTCGCGCTGGCGCTCAAGCTGGAGAAGCGCGGCGGCGCCGCGGTCTGCGTGCTCGGCGACGGCGCGACTTCGAAGGGCGACTTCTACGAGGCGATCAACCTGGCCGGCGTCTGGCGCCTGCCGGCGGTGTTCGTCATCAACAACAACGCCTGGGCGATCTCGGTGCCGCGCGCGGCGCAGACCGCCGCCGAGACCCTGGCGCAGAAGGCGGTCGCGGTCGGCGTCGCCGGCGAGCAGGTCGACGGCAACGACGTCGTCGCCGTGCACGACGCCGTCGGCCGCGCCCTCGCCCGCGCCCGCGCCGGCGAGGGCGCGACGCTGATCGAGGCGCTCACCTACCGGCTCGGCGACCACACCACCGCCGACGACGCCAGCCGCTACCGCGACGACGCGGCGGTGAGCGCGCATTGGAAGGAGGAGCCGGTGGCGCGCCTGCGCCATTTCCTCTCTGCCGCCGGCGCCTGGGGCCGCGACCAGGAGGAGCATCTGCTCGCCGAATGCGCCGCCGCGGTCGAGCGGGCGGCGAACGACTATCTCGCCGCGCCGCCGGCGTCTCCGGCCGAGATGTTCGACCATCTCTACGCCACGCTGCCGGCCGAGCTCGCCGCCCAGCGCGCCGCCGTCGCCGCCGAGGGGCCGGCGAATGGCTGAGGCGACGCTGGTCGAGGCCGTGCGGCTGGCGCTCGCGCGGGCGATGGGCGAGGACGAGCGGGTGCTGGTCTTCGGCGAGGATGTCGGCGCCGACGGCGGCGTCTTCCGCGCCACCGACGGGCTGCTCGCCCGTTTCGGGCCCGAGCGGGTGCTCGACACGCCGCTCTCCGAGCTGGCCATCGCCGGCATCGCCGTCGGGCTGGCCGCGCGCGGCTTCCGCGCGGTCGGCGAGATCCAGTTCAGCGGCTTCCTCTATCCGGCGATCGACCAGCTGGTGAACCATGCGTCGCGGCTGCGCAACCGAACGCGCGGCCGGCTCAGCTGCCCGCTGGTGCTGCGCGCGCCCTATGGCGGCGGCATCCACGCACCCGAGCACCATTCCGAAAGCACCGAGGCGATGCTGACGCAGATTCCGGGCCTCAAGGTGGTGATCCCGTCGTCGCCGGCCCGGGCCTACGGCCTCCTGCTGGCGGCGATCCGCGACCCTGACCCGGTGGTGTTTTTCGAGCCGACGCGCATCTACCGGGCGCTGCGCGAGGAGGTCGCCGACGACGGCGCGGCCTTGCCGCTCGAACGCTGTTTCCTGCGCCGCGAGGGCAAGGACCTCACGCTCGTCAGTTGGGGCGCGATGATGGTCGAGACGCTGGCCGCCGCCGATGCGCTGGCCGCCGACGGCATCATTGCCGACGTGGTCGATGTCGCCACGCTCAAGCCGCTCGACGACGCGACGATCCTGCAATCGGTGGCCAAGACCGGGCGCTGCGTGATCGTTCACGAGGCGGCGCGAACCGGCGGCTTCGGCGGCGAGATCGCCGCGCGCATCGCCGAGGAGGGCCTGTTCTCGCTGCTCGCGCCGGTGCAGCGCGTCACCGGCTACGACACCGTGATGCCGCTGCCGCGGCTGGAGAAGCACTACATGCCGAGCACCGCGCGCATCCTCGCCGCGGCGCGCCGCGCCCTGGAGTTCGCATGACCGGCGCCGTCTTCGCACTGCCCGATCTCGGCGAGGGCCTGCACGAGGCGGAGATCGTCGCCTGGCTGGTCTCGGCCGGCGACCATGTCGTCGCCGACCAGCCGCTGGTTTCGGTCGAGACCGACAAGGCGGTGGTCGAGATCCCCTCGCCGCGCGCCGGCCGCATCGCCCGCCTCCGCGCCGAGCCGGGGGCGCGCATCGCCGTCGGCGCGCCGCTGGTCGAGTTCGAGGAAGGCGCGCATGCCGATGTGGGGGCGGTGGTCGGCGAGATCGCGCCGGTTCCGGCTGCGCCGCCGCCCCCGCCTCCAGCGAAGGCCGCCGCGCGGGCGGCGCCGGCGAGCCCGGCGGCACGCGCGCTGGCGCGCGAGCTCGGGGTCGATCTCGCGGCGGTGCGGCCGAGCGGCGCGCATGGCGAGATCACCCGCGCCGATGTCGAGCAGGCGGCGCGCGCGCCGGCCGCCGCGCCCGCTGGCGACTGGCAGCCGCTTGCCGGCGTGCGCCGGGCGATGGCCGCGAAGATGGCGCGCAGCGGCGCCGCCGTGGTGCCGGCGACGGTGACCGGCGAAGCCGATGTCGAGGCCTGGGCCCCCGACGCCGATGCCACGCTGCGGCTGGTGCGGGCGGTGGCGGCGGCTTGCGCCGCGGCGCCGGCGCTCAACGCCTGGTACGACGGCGCGCGCAACGCCCGCCTGCTGCACCGCACCGTCAATCTCGGCCTCGCCGTCGACACCGCCGACGGCCTGTTCGTTCCTGTCATCGCCGATATCGGCCGCCGACCGGTCGACGAGCTCAGACGCGAAATCGCCGCGCGCAAGGCCGAGGTGCGCGAACGCCGTATCGCGCCGGCGGCGCTGCGCGGCCAGACCATCACGCTCTCCAATTTCGGCACGCTCGGCGGCCGCTTCGCCAGCCTGGTGATCGTGCCGCCGCAAGTGGCGATTCTCGGCGCCGGGCGCATCGCGCCGCGGGTGGTCGCGGTCGAAGGGCGGCCGGCGGTGCATCGCGTGCTGCCGCTGTCGCTCACCTTCGACCATCGGGCGGTCACCGGCGGCGAGGCGGCGCGCTTCCTCGCCGCGGCGATCGCCGATCTGGAGAAAGCGGACTAGCAACCAACGGAGGCCAAAGGGTGACTGATCCGTTCCGCTTCATCGACGAGCTCGGGCCGACCAAGATCGTCCATCTGCACGAGGGGCGGACGGGGCTCAAGGCGATCGTGGTCGTCGACAACGTCGCCGCCGGCCCGGCGATCGGCGGCGTGCGCATGGCGCCCGACGTGACCCTCGACGAATGTTTCCGCCTGGCGCGGGCGATGACGCTGAAGAACGCCGCCGCCGGGCTGCCGCACGGCGGCGGCAAGGCGGTGATCGCCGCCGATCCGCGCCTGCCGAGTGCCGACAAGGAGCGGCTGCTGCGTGCCTTCGCCGGCGCGGTGCGCGAGCTTGCCGATTATGTCCCGGGGCCGGACATGGGTACCGACGAGATCTGCATGGCCTGGATCCGCGACGAGACCGGGCGCGCCGTCGGCCTGCCGCCGGAGATCGGCGGCATCCCGCTCGACCAGATCGGCGCCACCGGCTGGGGCATCGCCGCCGCGGCCGAGGTGGCGCAGGCCTACTGCGACGTCAAGCTCGCCGGCGCGCGGGTGGCGGTGCAGGGCTACGGCTCGGTCGGGCGCCATGCCGCGCGTTTTCTCGCCGCCAAGGGCGCCCGCCTGGTAGCCGCCGCCGACAGCGGCGGCTCGGTACACGCCCCCGGCGGCCTTGACCTCGCCAAGCTCGACGCGCTGAAGGCCGGCGGCGCCAGCGTCACCGCCTATCCCGGCGCCGAGGTCCTCGCCGCCGAGGCGATCGTCGGCGTGCCCTGCGACATCTGGATTCCGGCGGCCCGGCCCGACGTGCTGCGCGCCGACAATGTCGGGGCGCTGCAGGCCCGCCTGGTGATCCAGGGCGCCAACATCCCGGCCACCGCCGAAGCCGAGGCGATCCTGCACCAGCGCGGCATCCTGTCGCTGCCCGACTTCATCGCCAATGCCGGCGGGGTGATCTGTGCCGCGGTCGAGTACCACGGCGGCAGCCAGGCGCAGGCGATGCAGACGATCGCCGAGAAGATCGCCACCAACACCCGCGCCGTGCTCGAGCGGGCGTGTGCCGCCAAGATGCTGCCGCGGGCGGCGGCGGTGGAGCTGGCGCGCGAGCGGGTGAGGACGGCGATGGCGCTGCGCCGCTGGAACTGAGCGGTGTTCAGCCCTTGATGCAGAGGACCGGCCGGAGCCGCGCCACCTTGCGCGCCAGCGCCGCGTGGTCGGAGGCATCGACCACCGCGCCCACATCCTTGTAGGCGCCGGGCGCTTCCTCGGCGACGCCGCGCCAGGAGGGGCTGCGGATGATGACGCCGCGCGCGGCGAGGTCGTCGACGAGCTCGCGCCCGCGCCAGGTCTTAAGCGCCTGGTGGCGGCTCATCCGCCGCCCGGCGCCGTGGCAGGCCGAGCTGAAGGCCCGCCGCTCGCTTTCGCGCGTGCCGGCCAGCACGTAGGAGAAGGTGCCCATGCTGCCGCCGATCAGTACCGGCTGGCCGACCTCCTTAAGCCCTGCCGGCAGCGCCGGATGGCCGGGGCCGAAGGCGCGCGTCGCCCCCTTGCGGTGGACGTAGAGCGGGCCGCGTGCGCCGCCGACCGCGTGCTCCTCGACCTTGCAGGTGTTGTGCGAGACGTCGAACAGCAGGTCGAGGCGGCGGCCGGGGAAGAGGCGGGCGAACACCTCGCGGGTCAGGTGGCCGATGATCTGGCGATTGGTGAGCGCGCAATTGATGGCGGCGCGCATGGCGCCGAGATAGCGCTGGCCGACCGGCGATGAGATCGGCGCGCAGGCCAGTTCGCGGTCGGGCAGGACGATGCCGTATTCGGCCGCCGCCTGGGCCATCTCGCGCAGGTATTCGGTGCCGATCTGGTGGCCGAGGCCGCGCGAGCCGCAATGGATGCTGACCACCATCTCGCCCTGTCTGAGCCCGAATGCCGCCGCGGCAGCCGCGTCATAGACTTCGTCCACCTCCTGCACCTCGAGATAGTGGTTACCCGAGCCGAGCGTACCCATTTCGTCCTGCTGGCGGTGCTTGGCCCGGTCGGAGACGGCGGCCGGATCGGCGCCGGCCATGCAGCCGTGCTCCTCGATGCGTTCGAGGTCGGCCGCCTCGCCCCAGCCCTGCTCGAGCGCCCAGCGCGCGCCGCCGGCCAGCATCGCGTCCATCTGCTGCATGTTGAGCCGGATCTCGCCGGTCGAGCCGAGGCCGGCCGGGATGTGCTCGAACAGCGCCTCGGCCAGGCGCATCTTCTGCGGCTCGATCTCGTCGAGCCTGAGCCCCGTCAGCATGGTGCGCACGCCGCACGAGATATCGAAGCCGACGCCGCCCGCCGAGACGATGCCGCCGGCATCGGGATCGAAGGCAGCGACGCCACCGATCGGAAAGCCGTAGCCCCAGTGGGCGTCGGGCATGGCGTAGGAGGCGCCGACGATGCCGGGCAGCGTCGCCACGTTGGTGACCTGGTCGTAGACCTTCTCGTCCATGTCGCGGATCAGCGCCGCGTCGGCATAGATCACCGCCGGCACGCGCATGGCGCCGAAGGGCTCGATGCGCCATTCGTAGTCGCTCACTCGGGTAAGGCGGGCCGGATCCATCGAGACTCTCCTAGACGTCGATCACGCACTGGGCGATCCAGCGCCCCGAGGGCTCGCGCGCGACCTTGATCGCGGTCAGCGTCGCCCCCTTGACCTCCGAGCCCGGCTGGTGGCGCGCCGGGTCGATGCGCTCGCCGTCGGCCTCGCCCGTCAGCTTGCGCCCCTCGATGCGGACGCGGAAGCGGCCGAAGATGAGGCGCCGCGTCGCCATCTCGTAGACCAGCGCGTTGAGCCACTCGGCCAGCAGAAGCTCGTCGTCGGGCGCGCTGCAGCTGACCGCGACCGTCTCGCGCGGCGCCACCGTGGCGGGATCGACGATCGCCGCGGTCATCGCCAGCGCCGCCTGCTCGAAGGCGGCGGCCATGGTCGGTCCCCAGCCGCGCACGCCGACATCGGCCATGTGCGGGAAATGCTCCCAGCCGCGCTCTTCGCCTGCTGCCGCCTCGACCATCGCCTAGTCCGCCTTGAGGAAAGGATAGCGCCGCAGGTGCTCGCGCGGCCAGAGCGCCATGCCGGCGCGGTTGTCGACCGTCTCGACGACGATGATCGCATCGGGGTCGTCGAAGGTGATCCGTCCCGGCGTGCCGGCGGTGTCGAGCGCGGCGAGCAGGGCGCCGTCGAGGAAGCGCTCCTCGTCGGGGCTGGTCAGCCGGCCCTTGAAGCCGCGTCGGTACATGCGGACGTGGAACGTCTTGTTGGCGAGCTGCGGGACAAAACCGAGCGCCGCCGCCTTGGCCTTGGCCTCGAACTCGGCGGCGTCCTGGAAGGCGAAGCAGTGCTCGAGCGGCGAGATGCGGCCGAACACGGCCGGCAGCTCGGGATAGCGGCCGAACCACTCGATCAGCGAATCGAGGAAGCGCGGCACGTCGTCGATCCGCGCCACCACGACGTTGTAGTAGGCGGTACGCTTCACCGGGCCGAACTCGCCGAGCACCTCGCAGGCCTTGGTGAAATGCTTGTCCTGCACCGTCGCCACGGTGTTCCAGTCGGGCAGGCCGCGCGCGGTCATGACATGGTCCGGGCAAGCAGCGGCTTGAGCTGCGCCAGCGGCCGGCCGTTGAGAACGTCGGCCTTGCTCAGCCAGCCGCGCCGCGCCTGCAGCACGCCGTAGCGCAGGCAGGCGAAGTCGCGGGGCTCGCGCGCGTGCGAGCTGATCGCGACCAGCACGCCGGCGGCCTTGGCCGCGTGGCAGAACACGTCGGGCAGGTCGAGCCGGTCGGGCCGTGCGTCGAGCTCGAGAAAGCAGCCGCGGTCGCGCGCCGCATCGACGAGCTTGCCCATGTCGATCGCCAGCGGCTCGCGCGTGCCGATCAGGCGCCCCGTCGGGTGGGCGAGGATGGTGAAACGCGGGCTCGCAATGGCCCGTTTGAGGCGGTCGAGCTGCCTGGCCGGCGGCAGCTCGAAGCCGCGGCGCACGGCGCCGATGACAAGATCGAAGGCGCCGAGCGCCTCGGCCGGGGCGTCGAGCCGGCCGTCCTCGCCGATCTCGACCGCAATGCCCTTGAGCAGGGTGATGCCCTTGAGCCCGGCATTGGCGCGCTCGATCGCCGCCGCACGCGTGGCCAGCGCCTTGGCGCCGGCGCCGCCGGCGGGCTCGGTGATCGCCAGGTAGGTCAGCCCGGCCTTGCGTGCCGCGGCGGCGAGGGCGGCAAGCCCGCCCTTGCCGTCGCCTGGGGGGCGGTGACAGTAAAGATCGCCGCGCAGGTCGCCCGCTTCGACCAGCTCGGGCAGCTGGCCGGCGCGGGCGGCGTCGATCTCGCCGCGGTCCTCGCGCAGCTCGGGCGGAATGAAGGGCAGCCCAACCGACTTGAAGACCGACTCCTCGGTCGCGCCGGCGACCCGGGTCTCGCCCTCGAAGACGCCGTATTCGTTGATCTTCAGGCCGCGCCGCTGGCCGAGGCGCCGGATGGCGATGTTGTGCGCCTTGGCGCCGGTGAAATAGTGCAGCGCGGCGCCGTAGCTCTCATTGGCGACGACGCGCACGTCGACCTGCAATCCGCCGCGCAGCACCACCGCCGCGCGGGTCGGACCGTGGGCGAGCACGCGCTCGACGCGTCCGTAGGCGACGAAGCGGTCGGCGACCGGGCTTTTCGCCGCCGCCGTCACCAGGATGTCAACGTCGCCGACGGTCTCGCGGCCGCGCCGGTAGCTGCCGGCGATCGCCACCCGCTTGACCCCGGTGACCTTGGCCAGCATGGCGACCAGGGGCTCGGCCTCGGTGGCGGCCTCGGCTAGCAAGAACCGGCGCCCCGGCGCCACCTCGGTCTTGGCCTCCCCGGCGATCTGCGCCGTCAGCTTGGGCCCGAACCCCGGCAGTTCGGCGAGCTTGCCCGAGCGCGCGGCGGCCTGTAGCGCGGCCACGGTCTTGATGCCGAGCTTGTGGTAGAGCGCTCCAACCCGCTTCGGCCCGAGGCCCGGCAGGCGCAGCATCTCGACCAGCGAGGGCGGGAACTGCTTGTGCAGGCGGTCGAGCAGCGGCGTCGAGCCGGTCTCGACCAGATCGCGGATCTTGGCGGCGAGGTCGGTGCCGATGCCGGGAAGCCGGCTCAGGTCGTCGCCCCGAGCCAGCAGATCGGCCGCCTGGTCGCGCATTCCGCGCAAGGTGCGGGCGGCGTTGCGATAGGCGCGGACACGGAACGGATTTTCGCCCTCGATTTCGAGCAGATCGGCGATCTCCTCGAAGGCGGCGGCGATATCGAGATTGCTGGTCGCCACGATTCCCCACTGCGGCGCTGCTTGCCGTCGGTAGCATGCCGGCCCGCCGCCCGGCCTTTGCCCAGATCAAGGCGCCGCGGCCGGGCCAGGGGTAAATCGCCGGCCATGAACCCTTCCACGTCCCCTTGAAATGTTCCCTTTTCGTTCCGATATCCCCGCAGTTCAGGCAATGGCGGCGGCACGACCGAGCGGCGCCCGCGCAAGCGGCGCGATCGCCCGGCCCGGCCGGCGCCGACAAGGGAGGGGGGTATCATGACGGAGCAAAGGAATTTGACGGGGCGCGACGACCTGTCGCTGTTCCTCGGCGAGGTTCGCCGGCTGCCGATGCTGTCGGCCGACGAGGAATACGGCCTGGCGCGGCGCTATCTGGAAAGCGGCGACGCCGCGGCGGCCGAGCGGCTGGTCGGCAGCCACTTGCGACTGGTTATCAAGATCGCACGCGGTTATCTGGGCTACGGCCTGCCGATCGCCGACCTGATCGCGGTCGGCAATGTTGGTTTGGTGCTGGCGGTGCAGCGCTTCGATCCCGATCGCGGCGCCCGCTTCGCCACCTACGCCAGCTGGTGGATTCGCGCCGAGATCCAGGACTATGTGTTGCGCAACCAGTCGCTGGTGCGCATGGGCACGACCTCGGCCGAGAAGAAGCTGTTCTTCAACCTGCGGCGCCTGAAGCACAAGCTCGGCCGCGACGGCGAGGGGCTGACGCCGGCGATGGTGGCCGAGATCGCGCGGGTGTTGGATGTTGCCGAAGGTGACGTCATGGAGATGGATCGCCGTCTCGGCGGCGGCGACAGCTCGCTCAACGCCGGCATCGGCGACGCGGACGAGACCGAGTGGCAGGATCTGCTGGTCGACGAGTCCGCCGATCCCGAGAGCGCGGTCGCCGAGAGCGACGAGCTGAGCAAGCGCCGCGCCTTCCTGGCGCGGGGGCTGGCCAGCCTGAACCCGCGCGAGCGCGACATCCTGGCCGCGCGGCGGCTCAGCGACGAGCCGCAGACGCTCGAGCAGCTGAGCGGCCGGTTCGGCATCTCGCGCGAGCGGGTGCGCCAGATCGAGGCCCGGGCGCTGTCCAAGCTGCAGCGTCTGGTCAAGCAAGAGGCCCTGCCGGTCGCCGCGTGAGCGGCGGCCGGGCAACCGGCAAGGAGGGGGAGGCATGGCCGAGAGGATGGCGGTGACCCGCGCCGTGCAGGCGGCGCTCGAGCGCGATCCGCGCGTCAACCTGCACGCCCATCCCATCGCGCTCGATTTTGCCGACGGCACCCTGACCATGACCGGCGAGGTGGCGTCGATCGCCGCCAAGAAGCTGGCGCTCGAAATCGCCGCGGCGATGCCGCAGGTGATCGGCATCGTCGATCGCCTGCGTGTCGAGCCGGCCGAGCGCATGGGCGACGGCGCGGTGCTCGCCGCGCTGCGCGCCGCGTTGCTGCAGGAGCCGGCCTTCGCCGAGTGCGCCCTGACTGAAATCGCCAAGGGGCGCGAGGAACGGCTGCAGGCGCCGCTGCGCGGGCGCGGCGAGATCCGCTTCGGGGTCGCCGACGGCGTCGTGACGCTCTCGGGCGAGGTCCCGGGGCTCGGCCACAAGCGGCTGGCCGGCGTCCTTGCCTGGTGGGTGCCGGGCAGCCGCGATGTCGTCAACGGGCTTGCCGTGGTGCCGCCGGAAGCCGACAGTGACGCCGAGATCACCGACGCTGTCCGCCTGGTCCTCGAGAAGGACCCCTTCGTCAATGCCGGCCAGGTCCAGGTCGGCACCCATCAAGCCGTGGTCACGCTGCGCGGCGCGGTACCGACCGAGTCCGAGCGCGAGATGGCCGAATTCGACGCCTGGTACGTCTTCGGCGTCGATCGTGTGGTCAACGAGCTCCTCGTCCGGCCCTGAACCCGCGCCCGGCCATGGCCGCCGCGCTGGAGATCGACGGCGCCCACGGCGAGGGCGGCGGCCAGATCGTCCGCAGCGCGCTCAGCCTTGCCGCCCTGCTCGGGCGCCCGATCCGCATCGCTAACATCCGCGCCGGCCGCCCCCATCCCGGCCTGGCCGCCCAGCACGTCACCGCGGTGCGCGCCGTTGCCGCCTTGTGCGCTGCCGAATTGGCCGGCGACGAGATCGGCGCCACCCGCCTCGATTTCCGGCCACGCGCGCTGCCGCGGGCCGGCAGCTACCGCTTCGACGTGGCCGAGGCCCGCGTCGGCGGCAGCGCCGGCTCGGTGACCCTGCTGCTGCAGGCTCTTCTGCCGCCGCTCCTCGGTCCGCGCGGCACCAGCCGGCTTCATCTCGCCGGCGGCACGCACGTCGCCTGGAGCCCGCCGGTCGATTACCTGCAGGAGGTCTGGCTGCCGGCGCTCGCGCGCATGGGCGTCGAGGCGCAGATCGACCTGCAGCGCTGGGGCTGGTATCCGGCCGGCGGCGGCGCGATCGACGTGCGGATCGGCGGACATGCGCTGTGCGAAGGCGGGCGGCTTGCGCCGCTCGACCTGGTCGCGCGCGGCCCGCTCGAGCGCGTGACCGGGCGCGCCGTCGCCGCCAACTTGATGGCCCATATCCCGCAGCGCATGGCCGACCGCGCCCGCGCCTTGCTCGATGGGCAAGGGATCCCCTGCGAGATCGCGCCGCTGCGCGTGCGTGCCGTCTGCCCGGGCGCCGGCCTCTTCCTCACCGCGCATTACGGCAGCGTGCGCGCCGGCTTCGCCGCGCTCGGCGAGCCCGGCAAACCTGCCGAGCTGGTGGCCGAGGAGGCGGTAACGGCGCTGCTCGCCCACCAGGCGAGCGGAGCCGCGGTCGACATCCACCTCGCCGACCAGGTGCTGCTGCCGATGGCGTTTGCCGCCGGCCCGTCGCGCTTCGGCGTGGCCCGCGTGAGCCGGCACCTCGCGACCCACGCCTGGCTGCTCGAGCGCTTCGGCATCGCCGCCGTGGCCATCGAAGGCGGCGAAGCCGGCGCGACGGTCACGGTGAC
>CAYTWJ010000080.1:0-11006 GCA_964442055.1 uncultured Rhodospirillaceae bacterium
GCCGAAGGCCACCGCCTCCTTGATGTAGGGGAAGAACTTGAGCTTGTTCTCGATGTATTTCGGCGCGAACAGGCTGGCGTCGTTGAGCCGGCCGACGTCCTTGGCGCGGTCGATGATGCGCAGGTGCCCGGTGTCGGTGAAGACGCCGGCGTCGCCGGTATGGACCCAGCCGTCGGCGGTCTTGGTCTCGGCCGTCGCTTCCGGGTTCTTGTAATAGCCGACGAAGACCGTCGGCGAGCGGTAGAGCACCTCGCCCTCTTCGGTGATGCGCACCTCGACGCCGGGCGCCGGCGGGCCGACGGTGTCGGCGCGCACGTCCTCGTTCTGCTGGATGCAGACATAGACCGACGATTCGGTCTGGCCGTAGAGCTGCTTGAGGTTGATGCCCAGCGCGCGGAAGAAGTCGAAGATGTCGGGGCCGATCGCCTCGCCGGCGGTGTAGGCGAGCTTGATCCGGCTGAAGCCGAGCGTGTTCTTGAGCGGGCCGTAGACGAGCATCTCGCCGAGCGCGTAGAGCAGCCGGTCGGCCGGCGGCACCGGCTTGCGCTCGAGGATCTTCACCCCGGCGCGGCGGGCCACGCCGATGAAGAAATCGAACAGCTTGCGCTTGATCCAGCCGGCATCCTCCATGCGCACCATCACCGTGGTCAGGATGTTCTCGAAGATGCGCGGCGGCGCGAAGAAATAGGTCGGCCCGATGTCCTTGAGGTCGATCAGCACCGTGTCGGCGCTTTCCGGGCAATTGATGGTGAAGCCGGCGACGTAGGCCTGGGCGTAGGAGAAGAAATGGTCGCCGACCCAGGCCATCGGCAGGTAGGAGAGCACCTCGTGGCTCTCGTCGAGCTTCTCGAACTCCATCGACAGCCGCGCCCCGGTCACCAGGTTGTCGTAGGAGAGCATCACGCCCTTGGGCCGGCCGGTGGTGCCCGAGGTGTAGCAGATCACCGAAATGTCGCTGCCGCGGCCGCGCGCCACCTCGGCCAGGAAGAATTCCGGATGGGCGCGGTCGTAGGCGCGGCCCTTCTCCTGCACCTCGGCGAGCGCGTGCAGCCACGGCTGTTCGTAGTGGCGCAGGCCGCGCGCGTCCTTGTAGATCACCGCCTCGAGGCCGGGCACGCGCGGCCGGATCGCCAGCAGCTTGTCGACCTGCTCCTGGTCCTCGACCACGGCGAAGCGGGTCTCGGCATGGTTGAGGACGTACTCGACCTCGTCGGCGACCGAATCCTGGTAGACCGGCACCGGCACGCCGCCGAGCGCCTGCACCGCGGCGAAGGCGGCGTAGAGCTGCGGCCGGTTGTCGCCGATGATCGCCACCTTGTCCTCGCGCCTGAGCCCCAGCGCCGCCAGGCCGCAGGCGAGCGTGCGCACGTTGTCGAGCGTCTCGGCCCAGGTCCAGGACTGCCAGATGCCGAGATCCTTCTCGCGCATGGCGACGCGCTCGCCGCGCATCCTGGCGTTGTGCAGCAGATATTTGGGGAACGTATCCGGCGCTTGCGGCGCGGTCGCGCGATCGCTCATCGGACCTTCACCTCCCTGTGGCCGCACGTGTGCCGCCGCGGCATCGCGCGCCGCGCTGGCGCGAACCGATGCCGATCGGCCTTGCGCGTGACCAGCCCACCAACTCCCGGTTGTTCTTGTGTTTCTTCGCCGGGACCCAGACGACAGGGCTGCCTAATACGCATTCCGGCCAGCAAGGTCAAGCACTTGACGGCCATGCCGCCACCACCGCGCTTCACAACTCGTCGAACGATCCGTGCCGGCCGCGGCCGGCGGCGAAGCGGGCCGCGCCGGGAATCGCCTCGCTTTCCAGAACCTTCAGGCCCTCGCGTCCCTCGTGGCGCAAAGCGGCCGGCAGGTCGAAGTCCCATTGCCGGTGGGCGCTGAGGCGGTCGGCGCGCAGGCAGGCCTGGGGGAAGCGGGCGATCTCGGCGGCCAGCGCCTCGGCCGCGGCGCGGCCCTGGCCGGTCGGCACCACGCGGTCGGCAAGCCCGATCGCCAGCGCCTCGTCGGCGTTCACCGGCCGGCCGGTGAGGATGAGGTCGAGGGCGCGGCCCTGGCCGATCAGGCGCGGCAGGCGCACGGTGCCGCCGTCGATCAGCGGCACCCCCCAGCGCCGGCAGAAGACGCCGAAAACCGCCTCGGCCTCGGCCACCCGCAGGTCGCACCAGAGCGCCAGCTCGAGCCCGCCGGCCACCGCATGGCCGGCGACGGCGGCGATCACCGGCTTGGATAGCAGGAGCCGGCTCGGCCCCATCGGGCCGAAGCCGGCCGGGTCGACGTCGTTGCGCCGCTCGCCGCTCGCCACCGCCTTGAGATCGGCGCCGGCGCAGAAGGTGCCGCCCGCGCCCCACAGCACCGCGACCCTCGCCGCCTCGTCGGCCTCGAAGGCGCGGAAGGCGGCGAGGAGCGCCGCCGCCGTCGGCCCGTCCACGGCGTTGCGCGCCTCGGGCCGGTCGATGATCACGGTGGTCACCGGCCCCGCTGTCTCGATCCGTACCGTCATCGCCGCATCCTCCCGCAAAGGGCTGTGGAATCATAATATTGACTGCCGCGCGGCGGCAAAGCCGCTTGGCAAGGCGGGCGATTTGCGGCAGTAATCCGCTGCGCGCCCGAAACCGCATCCCGCCCCGCCGAGCCTTTCCGAGGAGCCGCCGCCGTGACCGCCGCCAAGGACAGCCTGAAGACCCGCCGCCGCCTCAAGGTCGGGACCCGCACGTACGACTATTTCAGCCTGAAGGCGGCCGAGAAAGCCGGCATCGGCGACGTAACGCGCCTGCCCTTCTCGCTCAAGGTGCTGCTCGAGAACCTGCTCCGCCACGAGGACGGCCGCTCGGTCACCGTCGCCGACATCAAGGCGGTGGGACAGTGGACGAAAAAGCGGGGCGCCGAGCGCGAGATCGCCTATCGCCCGGCGCGGGTGCTGATGCAGGATTTCACCGGCGTGCCGGCGGTGGTCGACCTGGCGGCGATGCGCGAGGCGATGGCGCGGCTCGGCGGCGACCCGCGCAAGATCAACCCGCTGTCGCCGGTCGACCTGGTCATCGACCACTCGGTGATGGTCGACAGCTTCGGCACCCGCAACGCCTTCCGCGACAACGTCGCGCTCGAATACGCGCGCAACGGCGAGCGCTATGCCTTCCTGCGCTGGGGCCAGTCCGCCTTCGACAATTTCCGCGTCGTGCCGCCCGGCACCGGCATCTGCCACCAGGTCAATCTCGAATACCTGGCGCAGACGGTGTGGACGGCGAAGGCCGACCGGCGCGAGCTCGCCTATCCCGACACCCTGGTCGGCACCGACAGCCACACCACCATGGTCAACGGCCTGGCCGTGCTCGGCTGGGGCGTCGGCGGCATCGAGGCCGAGGCGGCGATGCTCGGCCAGCCGATCTCGATGCTGATCCCCGAGGTGGTCGGCTTCAGGCTGAACGGGCGGCTCAGGGAGGGCGCCACCGCCACCGACCTGGTGCTGACGGTGACGCAGATGCTGCGCCGGCACGGCGTCGTCGGCAAGTTCGTCGAGTTCTTCGGCCCCGGCCTCGACGAGCTCAGCCTCGCCGACCGCGCCACCATCGCCAACATGGCGCCGGAATACGGCGCCACCTGCGGCTTCTTCCCGATCGACGCCGAGACCATCCGCTATCTCAAGGCGACCGGGCGCAGCGCCGCGCGGGTCAGGCTGGTCGAGGCCTATGCGCGGGCGCAAGGGCTGTGGCGCGGCCCGCGCACGCCCGACCCGGTCTTCTCCTCGACGCTCGAGCTCGACCTCGCCGGCGTCGAGCCCTCGCTCGCCGGCCCCAAGCGGCCGCAGGACCGGGTGCCGCTGGCCGGGGCCGCGGCCGAGTTCGCCGCCGCGCTCGGCAGCGCCTACGGCAAGGCGGCGGAGGCGGCGCGCCGCGTCCCGGTCGAGGGGACCAACTACGATCTCGGCCACGGCGACGTGGTCATCGCCGCCATCACCAGCTGCACCAACACCTCGAACCCGAGCGTCATGCTCGGCGCCGGACTGCTGGCGCGCAACGCGCTCAAGCGGGGGCTCTCGGTCAAGCCGTGGGTGAAGACCTCGCTCGCGCCGGGCTCGAAGGTGGTCAGCGACTACCTCGCCAAGTCGGGGCTGCAGAAGGACCTCGACAAGCTCGGCTTCAACCTGGTCGGCTACGGCTGCACCACTTGCATCGGCAATTCGGGGCCGCTGCCCGAGCCGGTCGCCGCCGCCGCTGCCGACAACGACCTGGTGGTCGCGGCGGTGCTGTCGGGCAACCGCAATTTCGAGGGCCGCGTCCATCCGCAGGTCAAGGCCAACTACCTCGCCTCGCCGATGCTGGTGGTCGCCTATGCGCTCGCCGGCTCGATGCGCGTCGACCTGCAGAACGAGCCGATCGGCCACGACCGCAAGGGCCGGCCGGTCTACTTGCGCGATGTCTGGCCGAGCAACGGCGAGATCGCCGCGACCGTGCGCAAGTGCGTCACCGCGGCGATGTTCAAGCGCCGCTACGCCGACGTCTTCAAGGGCGACGCGCAGTGGCGCAAGATCAGGACCGCCGGCGGCCTGACCTACGGCTGGGACGCGGCCTCGACCTATGTGCGCAATCCGCCCTATTTCGATGCCATGCCGAGGGAGCCGGCGGCGCTCGAGGACATCCGGGGCGCGCGCGCGCTGGCGCTGCTCGGCGATTCGATCACCACCGACCACATCTCGCCGGCCGGCTCGATCAAGAAGGACGGCCCGGCCGGCCAGTACCTGATCGGGCACGGCGTCACGGTCGCCGACTTCAATTCCTACGGCTCCCGCCGCGGCAACCACGAGGTGATGATGCGCGGCACCTTCGCCAACATCCGCCTCAAGAACGAGATGGCGCCCGGCACCGAGGGCGGCGTCACCCGCCACGTGCCGTCGGGCGAGGTGATGCCGATCTACGACGCGGCGATGAAGTACCAGGCCGCGGGCACGCCGCTGGTCATCGTCGCCGGCAAGGAATACGGCACCGGCTCGTCGCGCGACTGGGCGGCGAAGGGCACCGTGCTGCTCGGCGTGCGCGCGGTGATCGCCGAGAGCTTCGAGCGCATCCACCGCTCGAACCTGGTCGGCATGGGCGTGCTGCCGCTGCAATTCCCCGCCGGCATGACGCGCAAGTCGCTCGCCCTCGACGGCAGCGAGACCTTCGACATCGGCGGCATCAGTGGCGGCGTCAAGCCGCGCCAGATGCTGCAGGTGACGATCGGGCGCGCCGACGGCCGCAAGGAGACGGTCGAGCTGCTCTGCCGCATCGACACGCTGGACGAGGTCGAGTACTACCGCCACGGCGGCATCCTGCACTGCGTGCTGCGCAACCTGGCAAGGCCGGCGGCGTGAGCGGGGCGCCGCGGGGAACCCGCCGGCGGCGCGCCCTCACCCGAACGTGACTCGCCCGTGACAAGGCCAAGGGCCTAGGCTGCGCGGCATGCATCGCCGCGCCCTGCTCGTCACCGCCGCCGCCCTGGCCGTCGCCGGCTGGGGACCGACAGCTTTCGGCCAGACCACCGCCGACCCTGTGGTGGTCGAGCTCTTCACCAGCCAGGGCTGCAATTCCTGCCCGCCGGCCGATGCGCTGCTCGCCGAGCTGAGCCAGCGCGAGGACATCGTCGCGCTCAGCCTGCACGTCGACTACTGGGACTATCTCGGCTGGCACGACACCTTCGCCAGCCGCGCCACCAGCGACCGCCAGCACGCCTATGCGCGCAGCCTCGGCGAGCGCCGCGTCTACACGCCGCAGGCGGTGGTCGGCGGCCGCTTCCACGCCGTCGGCTCGGACCGCGCCGCCGTCGAGGCGCTGATCGCCGAGGCGCGCGCGACGCCGGCCATGCCGCTCGACATCACGCCGGGCCCGGCGCTGCGCCTGCCCGAACGGCGCGGCATCGAGCCGGCCACCGTCTGGATCGTCGGCCTGGATGCGTTGCGCGAGGTGCCGGTGGCGCGCGGCGAGAATGCCGGCCGCACCCTCGTCTACCGCAACGTGGTGCGCGAGATCCGCAAGCTCGGCGAATGGCGCGGTCAGCCGATGACGCTGCCTCTTCCCGACGACCTCGCCGGCCGCGACGGCCGCATCGTGCTGGTGCAAAGCGGCGTGGCCGGCCCGATCCTCGGCTGCCGCCGGCTCGGCCGCGCCGGCGCCCGTTGAGCGCGGTTTGACAGCGGCCGGCGGGCGGGCGATCCTCGCCGCGCCCCGATGACCCAGCCCCAAACGCGCATCCGGCCGGCCAGCACCATTCTGCTCTTGCGCGACGGCGCCGGCGGGCTCGAGGTCTTCATGGTGCGCCGCCATCACGCCATCGACTTCGCCTCCGGGGCGATGGTCTTTCCCGGCGGCAGCGTGCATGCCGGCGATGCCGACCCGGCGCTCGACGATCTCTGCCGCGGCGACGGCGGCCTGCCGGCGGCAAGCCGGCCGTTCGCGGTCGCCGCCTTGCGCGAGGGCTTCGAGGAATGCGGCGTGCTGCTGGCGCGCGAGGCGGGGGCCGAATCCCTGCTGTCGGGCGCGCGGGTGCAGGCGCTCGATGCCCAGCGCGCCCGGCTCGAGCGCGACGAGATCGCAATGGCCGATTTCCTGGTGCGCGAGCGGCTCGAACTGGCGCTCGACCTTCTCGTACCCTTCGCGCGCTGGGTCACCCCGGCCGTGATGCCCAAGCGCTTCGACACCTGGTTCTTCCTCGCCGCGGCACCGGCCGGCCAGCTTGCCCGCCACGACGGCGGCGAGGCGGTCGATTCGCTGTGGCTCCGCCCCGCCGAGGCGCTGGCCGAGGCCGAGGCCAAGCGGATCACGCTGGTCTTCGCCACGCGCATGAACCTGGCCAAGCTGGCGCGCAGCGACAGCGTCGCCGCGGCCATCGCCGCGGCGCGCGCCCGGCCGGTGGTGACGGTCGAGCCCGAGGTCGACCGCGCCGCGCCGGGCGGCGGCGTGCTGCGCATTCCGGCCGAGGCCGATTACGGCCTCACCGAATGGCCGCTCGCCCGCGTTATGGGCTGAGCCGCGACTAGACCCCCTTCGCCAGCGCCGCCGCCAGGCGCCGGGCGAACGCCGCCGGGTCGGGCAGCGGCTCGCCCTCGACGATGCGCGCCTGGTCGAGGAGCAGCCGCGCCGCATCGGCCAGCGCGTCGGCCGCGCCGGGCTGGGTGGCGCGCTCGGCCAGGCGGCGGATCAGGGCGTGGCGCGGATTGATCTCGAGGATGCGCCGGCTCGCCTCCTGGCGCTGGCGGTGCTGACGCAGCAGCCGCTCGAGATGCATGTCGAGGTCGCCCTCGTCGGCGACCAGGCAGACCGCGCTCTCGGTCAGGCGGTCGCTGGCACGCACGTCCTTGACCTCGTCGCCGAGCGTCTGCTTGACCAGCGCGACCAGCGTCGCCAGCGCCGCGCCCCCGGCTTCCTCGCCCGCCGGCGCCGGCGCCTCGCCCTTGATCGCGGCGAGGTCGGCACCGCCGCGCGTCACCGAGCGGAACGGCTTGCCCTCGTAGGCGCCGGCGGCCAGCATCCAGAAGTCGTCGACCGGGTCGGTCAGCAGCAGCACCTCGACGCCCTTGGCGCGGAAGCCCTCGATCTGCGGGCTCTGCGCCAGCGCCGCGGCGTCGCCGCCGCTCGCGGTGTAGATCGCCTCCTGGCCGTCCTTCATGCGGCCGGCATAGTCGGCGAGCGAGACCAGGCCGGGGCCGGCGGTCGAGCGGAAGCGGGCGAGCTTCAGCAGGCGCTCGCGCTGCTCGGCGTCCTCGTAGATGCCCTCCTTGAGCACGGCGCCGAAATTGCCCCAGAACTCGGCGAACGATTCGGGTTCCTTGTCGGCCTTCTTCTCCAGCTCGCCGAGCACCCGCTTGACGATCGCCTGGCGGATGCGCGCCAGCACGGCGTTGTGCTGCAGCATCTCGCGGCTGACATTGAGCGGCAGATCGGCCGAATCGACGATGCCGCGCAGGAAGCGCAGCCAGGGCGGCAGCAGCTCCTCGCAGGCGTCGGTGATGAAGACGCGCCGCACGTAGAGGCGCAGCGCCGGCTTGCGCGCGGGGTCGAACAGGTCGAGCGGCGGCCGCGAAGGCACGAAGAGCAGCAGCGTGTAGTCGAGCTTGCCTTCGGCGTGGGCGTGGAGCGTCAGCCACGGCTCGTCCATCGCGTGGGCGACGTGGCGGTAGAATTCGCGGTACTGGTCGGCGGCGATCTCGGCCTTGGGCCGCGCCCACAGCGCGCCGGCGCTGTTGATGGTCTCGCTCTCGCCCTCGGCAATGAGCCTGATCGGCAGCCCGATATGGTCGGAATGGGTCTTGACGATGCGGCGCAGGCGCTCGGGCTCGAGGTACTCGTCCTCGCCCTGGCGCAGGTGCAGGACCACCGTGGTGCCGCGGCCCGGCCGCTCGGCCTCGCCGACGGTGAAGCTGCCGCTGCCGTCGGAGGCCCAGCGCCAGGCCTGCGCCTCGCCGGCGCGCCGGCTGAAGACCTCGACCCGCTCGGCGACCATGAACGCCGAGTAGAAGCCGACGCCGAACTGGCCGATCAGCTTGACGTCCCTGGCGGCGTCGCCGCTGAGCTGGGCCATGAAGGCGTCGGTCCCCGAGCGGGCGATGGTGCCGAGATGCTCGACCAGCTCGTCGCGGCTCATGCCGATGCCGTTGTCGGCGATGGCGAGCGTGCGCCCCTTGGCATCCGGCGCGATGGTGACTTCGAGCGCGGCGTCGCCGGCGAGCAGGTCGGGCGCGGTCAGCGCGGCGTAGCGCAGGCGGTCGCAGGCGTCGGACGCGTTCGACAAGAGCTCGCGCAGGAAGATCTCCTTCTCGCTGTAGAGCGAGTGGGTGACGATGTGCAGGAGCCGCGCCACCTCGGCCTGGAATTGCAGTTTCTGCTCGGTCATCGCCGCATGTTCTCCGGCCTGCTGCCGGGGATGTAGGAAACGAAGGCGGGCCGGTTCAAGGCCGGCGCCTCACGGCTTCTTCTGATCCTTCTTCTCGGGCGCCCGGACCAGGTCGGCCATCCGCCGGCTCAGGTCCTTGCCGCGCCCCTCGCCGAGCCGGTAGGCCCAGCCGGCAAGCCGCTGGCGGAACTCGGCCGCCTGCTTCCCGGCCGCTTCCGAAGCGAGCAGCTCGCCGCCTTCCTCGCCCGCCGGCCGCGCCCGGGCGGCATCGAAGGCGGCGTCGAAGCGGGCCCAGTACTGGTCGCCGCGCAGCACGGTCTCGACCGTGACCGCGAGCCCGTCGAAGGTGGCGAAGCGGGCGGTCGTGGCGCCGGCGAAATCGAGGGCCGCCGCCCTGCGCACGTCCTCGAAGGCAAGGAAATCGAGCGCGCCGCCGATGGCGTTGACGTCGTATTGCGAGGCGACCTCGCGCCCCGGCGGGACCGCCGCCAGGGCGAAGTCGCCTGTCTTCGGATTATCGCGGCTGATCTTCACCGTCTCGCCGTCGGCATGGCGGATCTCGACCTCGGCGACGCGGCCGCGCGGCACCCGCAGCGTGTCGCGCTGCAGCCACTCCAGCGGGTCGCCGCTCGCGCCGAGGCGCGCCGCGGCGAGCCACGAGCGCTTCTCCGCGGGCTTGCGCACGTAGATCTCGGCCGGCCGCCCGGTCGTTTCCGAGGTCTTGGTCTTGCCGACGATGAGCGCCGCCAGCTCGGCGCCGGCGCCGTCGAGGAGGCGCAGGCGGACCGCCTCGGAGCCCTCCTTGCCCGGCTCGCCGACGCCGATGCGGTCGTAGAGATCGGGGTTGTCGGTGCGCGGCTCGACCAGGCGCATCTCGGCGAGCCCGAGCGCCGCCTTGCGCACCCGGTCGGGATTGGCGGGGTAGCCGTCTTTTTCCGGCACCGCCCAGCCCTCGCCGGCGCGCGCGACGCGGAAGCCGCCTTTCGCCCCCGCGACCTCGATCGCGGCGATGTCGTTGAGCCGCGCGGCGAGGCCGGGAAAGGCCGCCTGGTCGCCGTCGCGGCCGACGCTCGCCCGCTCGCGCTGGCCGACGACGAGCACGGTGGCGCCGACGACCAGCGCCGTCGCCGCCGCCAGCGCGATCCAGTTGCGCGTCCGCATCGCCCGCTCCTCAGCGCGCCGCCGCGGCCTGGCGGCGGCGGCGGCGCACGGCGGCGACGCCGGCGGCGATCAGCCCGATGCCGATCGGCACCAGGCCGATATTGACGAACTTGACGCCGAGCTCGAGCCGCTCGATGTCCTTGTTGAGCTCGCGCTGCACGCCACGCAGCTCGCGCCGGGTGGCGATCAGCTCCTCGCGGAAGCCCTCCATCGCCGCCCGCTCCTCGGCCGAGAGCAGCGCCGCGCTGGCGCCCTGGCTCTTCGACTGCAGGTCGGCGATCTTCTTCTGCGTCTCCTCGAGCTTCTTCTGCAGGCTGCGCTCGCGCACGAGCAGCTGCTGCTCGGCATCGCGGCGCAGCGCCTCGATCTTCTCGAAGGGCCGCTGCGAGCGCCCGCGGCTGCGCAGCGAGATCAGGTCGCTCGAGCCCGCCAGGTTGTCGACCGCGTTGATCAGGAAGTCGGCGTTGCTGGCGATCGGGATGGCGACGCGCTGGCCGAACACGTCCTGGGTGCGGACCCAGAAGCGGTCGTCGATCATGTCGGCATCGGCGATGACGATGATGTTGGCCGGCCCGGCGCTCTCCTCGAGGTGCGGCGCCGGCGCTTCCTTCGGTTCCGCCGCCTTCTCGGCCTCGCCGTCCTTCTTCTCCGGCGCCGGCGGCGGGCCGTCGGGGAAGGCGCTCTTGACCGGGCCGCTCAGGCGCGCGGCCAGCGCGTACTTCTCGCCCGTCGGCTTGAAGGCTTCGAGCAGCCCCTGCGGGTCGGGCCGGCCGCGCACCTTCTCGACCGCTACCAGCATCGCCTTGTCCGACGACCAGACCAGCGGGGTGAAGCTGGTGGTCGCGCCCTCGACCGGCCGCAGCGCGCCGGCCGAGGCGAAGTTGAGCGTGCGCAGGTCGGCGGTGACCACGTCGTCGGCGTTGAAGTTGCCCGGGCCGCCGGCGAGCCAGGCCACGTAGTCGACGACCTGGCGGGGGCCA
>CAYTWJ010000081.1:0-10875 GCA_964442055.1 uncultured Rhodospirillaceae bacterium
TCATCGCCCGGCTCGATGCGATGGCCGAAGGCAAGCTGGTCGAGGACCCGGCGCCCGCCCCGGCGCCGTCCCCGGCACCGGCGGCGGCTCCGGCCAAGAGCCCGGCCGAGGGCGACTTCGATCCCGGGCTGGGTCGCGCCCTCAAGCCTGGCGAGGTCAGCCTCGACGAGCTCGAGGCCGTGTTCCGGGCGACCCCGGCGCCGGCCGCAGTGGCGCCGCCGCCGTCTGGCAGCCTGTTCGATCGCCTCGGCGGCCAAACCGCGCTCGATGCCGCGGTCGACCGCTTCTACGACAAGGTGATCGCCGACCCGCTGCTCAAGCCCTTCTTCGACAGGATCGACATGAAGGGCCAGCGCCGCAAGCTGGCGAGCTTCCTCAACACCGCCTTCGGCGGCCCCGGCAAGTACAGCGGCAAGGCGCTGACCTCCGCGCACGCGCCGCTGGTCAAGCGCGGCCTCGACGACCGCCATTTCGACGCCGTGGCCGGCCACCTGCAGAGCACGCTCGCCGAGCTCGGCGTGGCGCAGGAGCTGATCGCCGAGGCGATGGCGATCGCCGCTTCGACGCGCAACGACGTGCTCGGCCGCGCCGCCGGCGAGGCGCCGAAGGCCGAGCCGGCCAAGGCCGAGGCGACGGCGGCCAAGCTGGCGCCGAAGGCCGCGGAGGCCAAGGCCGAGGGCAAGGGCGGCGATTCCTCGGTGGCCAGCCAGTCGATCCGGGTCAGCGTCGACCTGCTCGAGAACCTGATGACCATGGTCAGCGAGCTGGTGCTCACCCGCAACCAGCTGCTGCAGATGGTGCGCAGCCTCGACAATTCCGAATTCACCGTGCCGCTGCAGCGCCTCAGCCACGTCACCACCGAGCTGCAGGAAGGCGTCATGAAGACGCGCATGCAGCCGATCGGCAATGCCTGGGCCAAGCTGCCGCGCATCATCCGCGACCTCTGCGTCGAGCTCGGCAAGAAGATCGACCTGCAGATGATCGGCGCCGAGACCGAGCTCGACCGCCAGGTCCTCGAGCTGATCAAGGATCCGCTCACCCACATGGTGCGCAATTCGGCCGACCACGGGCTCGAGCGACCGGAGGAGCGGGCCAGGGCCGGCAAGGCGGAAACCGGCAAGATCATTCTCAACGCCTATCACGAGGGCGGCCACATCATCATCGAGATCAAGGATGACGGCCGCGGCCTCAACACCGCGCGTATCAAGCAGAAGGTGCTGGAGAACGGGCTGGCCGGCGAGGCCGAGCTCGAGGCGATGACGCCGCAGCAGGTCCACCAGTTCATCTTCAAGGCCGGCTTCTCGACCGCGCAGGCGGTGACCAGCGTCTCGGGCCGCGGCGTCGGCATGGACGTCGTGCGCACCAACATCGAGAAGATCGGCGGCACGATCGAGCTGAAGTCGGAGGAAGGCCACGGCACCGCCTTCACGATCAAGATCCCGCTGACGCTGGCCATCGTCTCGGCGCTGATCGTCGAGTGCGCCGGCGAGCGCTATGCGATCCCGCAGATCAGCGTCGTCGAGCTGGTGCGGGTCTCGGCCGATTCCGAGCTCAAGATCGAGCTGATCAACGAGACGCCGGTGCTGCGGCTGCGCAACCGCCTGCTGCCGCTGGTGTTCCTCGACGAGACGCTCAAGCTGCGCGAGCCGGCCGCCGGCTCCCGCCCTGCGGCGGCGGCCGGCGATCTCGCTCAGGAAGCGGACGAGCGCTTCATCGTCGTCACCCAGGTCGGCAGCTTCAGCTTCGGCATCGTCGTCGATCGCGTGTTCGATACCGAGGAGATCGTCGTCAAGCCGGTGGCGCCGATCCTGCGCGACATCGACATGTTCTCCGGCAACACGATTCTCGGCGACGGCAGCGTGATCATGATCCTCGATCCCAACGGCATCGCCGCGACCAGCGGCGAGACCGCGCTCGGCGACCACGCCGAAGCCGGCAGCGCGGAGCATGTCGAGGCGCGCGGCGGCGAGCTGGTCGCGCTGCTGCTGTTCCGCGCCGGCGGCAAGGAGGCCAAGGCGGTGCCGCTCAGCCTGGTCGCCCGCCTCGAGGAGATCGACGTCGCCCAGATCGAGAGCGTCGACGGCCGGCGGGTGGTGCAGTATCGCGGCCACCTGATGCCGCTGATCCCGATGCAGGAGGGCTACCAGCCGCGCCAGGAGGGCCGCCAGCCGATCCTGGTCTTCACCGACGGCGACCGCAGCATGGGCCTGATGGTGGACGAGATCGTCGACATCGTCGAAAGCGAGCTCAAGATCGAGCTGGCCTCGGCCGACCGCGGCGTGCTCGGCAGCGCCATCATCGTCGGCAACGCGACCGAGGTGATCGACGTCGGCTCCCACCTCAAGCGCGCCTACCGCGACTGGTTCGGCAGCGAGAAGCAGCAGCCCTTCGGGGCGGACGACCAGGCGAAACGGATCCTGCTGGTCGACGACAGTCCCTTCTTCCGCAACATGCTGGTGCCGCTGCTCAGCGTCGCCGGCTACAGCGTCACCGCGGCCGAGAACGCCGACCAGGCGCTGCGGCTGCGCGAGCAGGGGCGCGACTTCGACCTGATCATCAGCGACATCGAGATGCCGGGCATGAGCGGCTTCGACTTCGTGCGCGAGGTCAAGCGCGGCGAACGCTGGAGCGGCACCCCGGTGGTGGCGCTTTCCTCGCACGCCAGCCGGAGCGACTTCGACCGCGGGCGCGAGGCCGGCTTCACCGACTATGTCGCCAAATTCGACCGTGACGCGCTGCTTAGCACGCTGTCGCAGACCTTTGCCGCCAGCGGAGGCGCCGCATGACCGAAACGAAGAAACCGACCGCCGCCGCGGCGGGCGAGAACCAGGAGTTCGTCACCGTGATGATCGCCGGACAGCTGTTCGGCATCCCGGTGCTGACCGTGCAGGACGTGCTCGGGCCGCAGCGCATCACGCGCATCCCGCTCGCCCAGCCGGAGGTCGCCGGGGCGCTCAACCTGCGCGGGCGCATCGTCACCGCGATCGACGTGCGCCGCCGGCTCAACCTGCCGCCGCGCCCGGTGGAGCTCAAAGGCATGAGCGTCGTCGTCGAGCACCGCGGCGAGCCCTACAGCCTGATGATCGACTCGGTCGGCGAGGTGATGAGCCTGCCCAACGACAGCTTCGAACGCAATCCGCCGACCCTCAACCCGCGCTGGCGCGACGTCTCGAACGGCATCTACCGGCTCGACGGGCGGCTCCTGGTGGTGCTCGACGTGGAGCGGCTGCTGCAGTTCTCGGGCGCGGCGGCGGCGGCCTGACCGGACCTGGCCGCGGCGCGCGGCCCCGACAACGGGTGTAGCATGAAGTCCTGCCTTGTCGTCGACGATTCCCGCGTCATCCGCATGGTGGCGCGCCGCATCCTCGAACAGATCGGTTTCGAGATCGCCGAGGCGGGCGACGGCCGCGAGGCGCTGGTCGCCTGCCAGAAGCACATGCCCGACGCGATCCTGCTCGACTGGAACATGCCGGTGATGAGCGGCATCGACTTCCTGCGCGAGCTGCGGCGCTGCAGCGGCGGCGACGCGCCGGTGGTCGTGCTCTGCACCACGGAGAACGACATCTCGCACATCCAGGAGGCGATCGCCGCCGGCGCCAACGAGTACATCATGAAGCCGTTCGATCGCGAGATCATCGAGGCCAAGTTCTCGCAAGCCGGGTTGATCTGACGTGGTCGTCTCGCAGGAACGCAAGCGCGGCCCGGACCCCGGGCCCAAGGCCGCTGTGATGGAAGAGCCGATCCGGGTCATGCTGGTCGACGATTCGGCGGTGATCCGCGGCATGATCGACCGCTGGCTGCGCGCCGAAACGGCGATCAGCGTCGTCGGCACCGCCCCGAACGGCGCCGCGGCCTTGCGCCAGCTCGAGCGCTGCGAGCCCGAGGTCGTGGTCCTCGACATCGAGATGCCGGAGATGGACGGCCTGGCCGCGCTGGCCGGGCTGCTGGCGCTGCGGCCGGATCTCAAGGTGATCATGGCCTCGACGCTGACGCTGCGTAACGCCGAGATCTCGCTGCGCGCGCTGCGCGCCGGCGCCGCCGATTACATCCCCAAGCCCGAATCGACGCGCGAGTCGGGGGCGGCCGAGGCCTTCCAGCGCGAGCTCATCGCCAAGATCAAGGCGCTTGGCGCCGCGTCGCGGCTGCATCCGGGCCGTCGCCGCGCCCCGCCCCGGGCGGCCGCGACGGCGCGGCCGGCGCCGGCCGAGCCGCACAGCCTCTACGGCAAGGCGCCGATCGCGCTGCGCAAGCCGTCGCTGGTGGCGCCGCGGGTGCTGGCGATCGGCTCCTCGACCGGCGGGCCGCAGGCCCTGTTCCGGCTGTTCGGCGCGCTGAAGAACCGCATCCGCCTGCCGATCCTGATCACCCAGCACATGCCGCCGAGCTTCACCACCATCCTCGCCGAGCACCTGGGACGGATCTCGGGAACGCCCTCGGCCGAGGGGCGCGACGGCGAGCCGCTGGTCCCGGGCCGCATCTATCTCGCCCCCGGCGACTGGCACATGACGGTGAACGACAAGGGCGGGCAGAAATCGATCCAGCTCCTGCAAACGCCGCCCGAGAACTTCTGCCGGCCGGCCGTCGATCCGATGTTCCGCAGTCTCGCCGCGGCCTACGGTCCGGCGGTGCTGGCGGTGGTGCTCACCGGCATGGGCCAGGACGGGTTGCGCGGCGGCCACTCGGTGGTCGATGCCGGCGGCACGATCGTCGCCCAGGACGAGGGCACCAGCGTGGTCTGGGGCATGCCGGGGGCGGTGGCGACGGCCGGGTTGTGCAGCGCGGTGCTGCCGCTCGACCAGGTCGCGCCGGCGGTAGAGCGCATGGCGGGAAGGGTGGCGGCATGAACGGCGACGATTTCGACTTCGTCTGCCGCCTGCTGCGCCAGCGCTCCGGCCTGGTGCTGGGCCGCGACAAGCTCTACCTGCTGGAGAGCCGCCTGATCCCGCTCGCCCGCAAGCGCGGCCTCAAGGATCTCGACGAGCTGATCGCCAAGGTGCGGCTGGGCGGCGACCAGGCGCTGCTGCGCGACGTCACCGAGGCGATGACCACCAACGAGTCGTTCTTCTTCCGCGATGCCAAGCCGTTCGAGATCTTCCAGAAGGAGACGCTGCCCTGTTTCCTGAAGACCCGCGCCGACCGCAAGACGATCCGCATCTGGTCGGCGGCCTGTTCCACCGGCCAGGAGCCCTATTCGATCGCCATGCTGCTCAAGGAGGAGCAGGCCAAGCTCGCCGGCTGGCGCATCGAGATCGTCGCCACCGACCTGTCGTCGGAGGTGCTGGAGAAGGCCAAGGCCGGCCTCTACTCGCAGTTCGAGGTGCAGCGGGGCCTGCCGATCCAGCTGCTGGTCAAGTATTTCGCCAAGGCCGGCGAGATGTGGCAGATCGACGCCGGCATCCGCGGCATGGTGCGCTACCGCACCGCCAACCTGCTCGAGGACTTGCGTCCGCTCGGCCAGTTCGACGTGATCTTCTGCCGCAACGTGCTGATCTACTTCGACCAGCCGACCAAGACCAAGGTGCTGGAGCGGATGTCGGAGATCATGCCGGCCGACGGCGTGCTCTATCTCGGCGGCGCCGAGACCGTGCTCGGCGTGTCGGACCGCTTCAAGCCGATGCCGGGCCAGCGCGGCGTCTACGCCAATGCCGCCTAGCGGGCCGGCGCAGGCCCGCGGCTCTGTTCCCCCAGGCGAATGTCGTCGCTGATCGCGGCCGCCGCGCGGCGGCGCCTACTTGCCGGCAAGCGCCATCTTCTTCGGCGGCGGCGCGCCTTCGGCGGCGGAGGGGTCGCGCAGCACGTAGCCGCGGCCCCACACCGTCTCGATGTAGTTGTCGCCGCCGGTCGCCGCGGCCAGCTTCTTGCGCAGCTTGCAGATGAAGACGTCGATGATCTTCAGCTCCGGCTCGTCCATGCCGCCATAGAGATGGTTGAGGAACATCTCCTTGGTCAGGGTCGTGCCCTTGCGCAGGCTGAGCAGCTCGAGCATCGCGTATTCCTTGCCGGTGAGGTGCAGGCGCTGGCCGTCGACCTCGACCGACTTGGTGTCGAGATTGACCGTCAGCTTGCCGGTCTTGATCACCGACTGCGCGTGGCCCTTGGAGCGGCGGACGATGGCATGGATGCGGGCGATCAGCTCCTCGCGATGGAAGGGCTTGGTCAGGTAGTCGTCGGCGCCGAAGCCGAGGCCGCGTACTTTCTTGTCGGGCTCGGCCATGCCGGAGAGGATCAGGATCGGCGTCTCGACCTTCGAGGTGCGCAGCTTGCGCAGCACGTCGTAGCCGTGCATGTCCGGCAAGTTGAGATCGAGGATGATGATGTCGTAGTCGTAAAGCTTGCCGAGATCGAGGCCTTCCTCGCCAAGATCGGTCGAGTAGACGTTGAACCCTTCCGAGCTCAGCATCAGCTCGATGGTCTTCGCCATGCTTGTGTCGTCTTCGATCAGAAGCACGCGCATAATCTTCCCTCCGTCCGGACCAAGCCGTTGTCCTGCCCCTGATGAATCTTAACCTTTTACGTTAAGGAATGGTAAACATCGTTTACGAATCTTTGCCCATGCGGCCGCACGCCTCGCCGGGGCTGGCGCCTGCGCCGGGAAGGGCCCCGACCTTTTACGCATCCTTAAGCCTGTGATCCGATTATGTAATCGCGGTTGCGTGCGGCCCGCGTCGGGGTTGCATGGCGCCTCGCCAATAGGAGGCTCAGGTTGCGAAGCGTTCTGGCCGAGCTCGATCGCATCGAGGACGTGCGCTATTTCGGCCGGGTGGCGGCGATCCAGGGCCTTTTGGTCGAGGTTGCCGGCGCCGAGCGCCATCTGGCCATCGGCGCACGGCTGCGGCTGATTGCCCGCACCGGCCGCGAGGTCGTCTGCGAGGTGGTCGGCTTCCGGCAGAACCGCGCGCTGGTGATGCCCTTCGGCCCGCTCGAGGGCGTCGGCCTCGGCTGCAAGGCGCTGGTCGCCGAGCACCAGCCGGTCGTCCATCCCGACATGTCCTGGCTCGGACGGGTGATCGACGCCCAGGCGCGGCCGCTCGACGGCGGTCCGCCCCTCGCCGCCGGCCTGGCCGGCTATCCGCTGCGCGCCTCGCCGCCGCCGGCCAACGCGCGCCGGCGCGTCGCCGGCAAGGTCGACCTCGGCGTGCGCGCCCTCAATACCTTCGTCACCTGCTGCCGCGGCCAGCGCATGGGCATCTTCTCCGGCTCGGGCGTCGGCAAGTCGGTGCTGCTGTCGATGATGGCGCGCTACACCACGGCGGACATCAACGTCATCGGCCTGGTCGGCGAGCGCGGCCGCGAGGTGCAGGAATTCCTCGAGGACGATCTCGGCGCGGAGGGTCGGGCGCGCAGCGTCGTCGTCGTCGCCACCTCGGACGAGCCGGCACTGATGCGCCGCCAGGCCGCCTATCTGACCATGGCGGTGGCCGAGTATTTCCGCGACCAGGGCCGCGACGTGCTTTGCATGATGGACAGCATCACCCGCTTCGCCATGGCCCAGCGCGAGATCGGCCTCTCCGGCGGCGAGCCGCCGACCACCAAGGGCTATCCGCCGACCGTCTTCGGCGAGCTGCCGCGGCTGCTCGAGCGCGCCGGCCCCGGCGTCGGCGCCGGCTCGATCACCGGCCTGTTCTCGGTCCTGGTCGAGGGCGACGATCACAACGAGCCGATCGCCGATGCGGTGCGCGGCATCCTCGACGGCCACATCGTGCTCGAGCGCGCCATCGCCGAGCGCGGCCGCTATCCGGCGATCAACGTCCTGCGCTCGATCTCGCGCACCATGCCGGGCTGCAACAGCGAGGACGAGAACGCGCTGGTGATGCGGGCGCGCCAGCTGATGGCCAGCTACGAGGACATGGCCGAGCTGATCCGCATCGGCGCCTATCGGGCCGGCTCGGATGCGCTGGTCGACGAGGCGATCCGCTACCAGCCGGCGCTGGAGAAGTTCCTCGGCCAGGATCGCCAGGAGCGGACCGACCTTGCCGGCGGCTACCGGCAGCTGGCCGCGCTCCTCGCCGAGGGGGCGGCCAGGCCATGAAGGGCATGGGGTCCCTGATCCGCCTGCAGCGCTGGCGGCTCGACGAGAAGCGGCGCAAGCTGGCCAACCTCGAGCGGCTGAAGGCCGATCTCGAAACGCAGATACGACGGCTCGAAACCGACCTCGGCCGCGAAAAGGGCGTCGCCGCCACGGGCGGCGCCGGCAGCATGACCTATCCGGCCTATCTGGTGGCGACGCTCGAGCGGCGGCGCACGCTCGAAACCTCGCTGGCCGACGTCGAGAGCCAGATCGCTGCGGCGCACGACGAGGTCCACACCGCATTCCAGGAAATGAAGAGGTACGAGATCGTCGCCGAAAACCAGCTTCGCCGTCAGCGCGCGCAGATCGCCCGGCGGCTGCAGGCCGAGCTCGACGAAATCGGCATCGACCGCCACCGCCGCAAGCAGCGCGACGGCGAGCCGTCCTGATCGCGCTTCAGGCGGTGATCGCCCGGGCCGGCGCCTCGCGCGCGATCTCGCCGAGCGGCCCGGCGGGCGGCTTCTTCACGATCTGAAAGGAGAGCGCGCCGGTCATTCCGGTGGCGCCGAGGGCGTCGGCGAAGATGCGGTCGATGTCGTGCCGCCAGGCCTCCTCGAAGGGCAGCGCGCTGCGCAGCACAAGGTCGAGCTGTCTGCCGCGCACCAGTCCGTCGATCTGCATGGCCCCGATCGCCGCGAGCTCGAGGTCGACCAGGAAGCGCGTGCCACCCTCCTGCTCGGAGCCGTCGTCGCGACGCCGTCGCCGGCGCATATAGGCCGCCACCTGCCGCACTTGCTCGCCGTCGAAAACCGGCAGCAGCAGGATGCGCCAGTCGCCGCCGGTCTCGTCGCGCGCGAGCTGGGCCACCTGGCGGAAGTCCTCGGCGAGCCGATGTACCAGCTCTTCGCCGCCGTGGCGGCGCAGCGCATCCACGGTCTCGGCGCCGAGCCAGCCGGCGAGGTCGCCGCCACGCAGCGCCGACAGGAAGGCGAGCGCCGCGCTGCCGAGCCGCGCATTCGGTTGCGGCAGCGCCTCGATCAGCTGCCGCGCCACCGCCGGCGCCGCCGCCTCGAGCGCGGCCAGCGCCGCGCGCAGCGCCGGCCAGTCATGGCCGAGGCGCAGCAGGATGTCGGCCGGCGTGTCGCCCTCGGCGAGCGGCGGCGCCGGCGGCAGATCGACCGCGGTCACTTCCAGCAGCAGCCTGCTGCCCGCCGGCAGAGGGCTGTCGATGCGAAGCGCGAGGTCCCCGACCGTCGTGTGAACGACCGGATGGCCGCGCCAATCATGCGCGGCGACGACGGCATCGAGGCGCGTGCCCGTTCCCAGGGTGGCGAGGGGACCGGAAGCGGCGGCGCCGCCGGACGGCGCCGGAACGGCTGCCGCCGTCTCGGGCGACGCGGTTGGTGCGGCTGGAGGGGGAAGGAATTGGCGTACCGCCACGCCGAGCTCGGTGTTGCGTGGCACGATCGCCGGGCGAACGCCGACCACGCCGGCCAGCGGCGAATGCGTCCCGGTCGGCGGTTCGGCGATGACGATCGCGCCCACTGTCGTTCCGGCGGGCAAGGACGGTGCCGGCGGAGCCGTGCCAGCATTTGCGCCCCCGCTGGCCGGCGCCGCCGCGGTCGCCGTGCCGGGCGGCGCGAAGGGCCGCAGAACCACGGCCGGCGGCGGCCGCAGGGCGTGGCCGTCCGTCTGCAGGACGAGAGCCCGCAACGGCTCGCCGGCGGCGACGACCTGCAGCAGCAGCGTCGTGTTGGGCGCCAGCGCCGGTCCGCCTTGCAGCGCGAACTGGCCGTTGGCCGTGGCCACGACCGGCCAGCCCTGGCCGTCACGGCCGGTGACGACGGCGGTGAGGGTGCCGCCCGCCAGCAGGCGGGCGAGCGAAGCGGCGACCTGAACTGCCGGCTGATCGGCCGGCGCCGCCGGTTGCACCGTCTGCGCGGCGGGGGCGGTCGCGGCATTCGGGGCGCCGGTCGAGCCGGTGCCGACCCGCTGGCCGGGCGCGCCGCGCTCGATGGCCCCGACGTCGCGCATCGCTCGTCAGCGCCGCGACGCTTGCGGCAGGCCGAGCCGCGTCGCCAGCGCCTCGACGTCGGCGGCGGCGTCGGCCGCAGGGTGCCGGGTGAGCAGCGCGGTCTGGTGGCGGATCGCATCGCGCACGCGCTCGTCGCGCCGAAGCACGCCGGCAAGCTTCGGCGAGAGGCGCAGAAAGCCCTCGCAGGCCTTGAGCAGCTTGGCATAGGTGCGCTCGCCTTCGCGCGGCGAGCCGGCCATGTTGACGACGATGCGCAGGTCCGCCAGCGGGCTCTCCGCGGCGGTGAGCTTGATGAAGGCGTAGGCGTCGGTGAGCGCGGTCGGCTCGTCGGTGGCGATCACCAGGGTCATGCCGGCCGCCGCCGCCAGCGTGCGCACCGCGGCGTCGACGCCGGCGCCGAGGTCGACGATGACCTGGTCGTAGCGCCGCGACAGCGCCACCAGTTCCTCGCGCAGCGCGACGAGGCGGGCGGCCCCGAGCATGGCCAGCGCCCCCGAGCCCGACTTGCCGGCGATGACGTCGAAGCCAACCGGGCCCGGCGTGATCACCTCGGCCAGGGCGAGATGCCCGGCGACAACGCTGCCGAGATCGCGCTCGGGCATCAGGCCGAGCTGCAAATCGACGTTGGCGAGGCCGAGGTCGCCGTCGAACAGCAGCGTGCGCGCGCCGCGCGCCGCCAGCACGTGCGCCAGCGTGACGGCGAGCCAGGTCTTGCCGACGCCGCCCTTGCCCGACGCGACGGCGACGATGTTCCTGGCGCGCGCGCCGCTGGCGGGATGCAGCGTCGGACGGGCGAGCGTGGAGGCGGCGGTGTTCATCATTCTGCGGCCTT